>JAFYJP010000194.1 GCA_017538085.1 Bacteroidales bacterium
CGGTGATATATGACCGGTCTTGGAGCCTTTTTGCCCTGACTGGTGGTGTTTTGGCGGACTTTGTCATTGAAGAAAGTATGGTTGAGCCAGAATGTGTTGCTGAGGCCCTTCATGTAATAGCAGTAACTGTATTGCTGCCAGTCAAGCCACCAAAAATCAACTCCCATGTCTTGCAAAGGGTGGATTACAGAGTTGAAATATGCGTCAGCCCAGTTACGGTCGGAGATGCGGAAACGGACAGAGCATTTGTTGCCGTACTCGTCAATAAAGCCTTTCGGACCGTCATAATTGTCTGTCCTTGAGGTATAATCCTTTATGAAACGGTCGTAGCAGTCTTCAAAAGTTCTGACACCGGAGGCAGGGTGGAGGTTAAGAGCTGTTTTCAGATTGAGGTCATGGAGTTCATGGAGGAAGTTTTCAGGATTTGGGAACAGGTCTTTCTGCCATGTGTAACCGGTCCATCCGATGAGCATCCCGAAAGTGTCTCTGATGTATTCTTTGTCGTGAAGCCATGTTTCATGCCAGTCCATATCGATTATCATCACATCAATGGGAATGTCGTATGACTTGATTTCTTTGGCAAGGTCGATGAATTCGTTGTCGGTGTACATCCAGTAGCGTGACCACCAGTAGCCGAACATATATTTCGGAGGCAGAGGAATATTGCCGCCTATTTTGATGAAATCGCTGACGGCTGCCTTGTAGTCATGTCCATAGACAAAAAGGTACAGGTCCTGGACATTAGACTGTTCTCGTGGTGCCACCCATTGTTGCCAGTCGGAGTCATCGTCAATGATAAGGTGTCGTGAGCTTTCGTCTATGACAGCCCATCCGTCGCGGGAGGCGACACCCATGTCGTAAGGTTCGCGGGTTTTTGTACCCATGAAGCCGTCGAGGGTGCGCGTTGTACCGAGAAGGTTTCCTGTTTGCGGCATGTCAGGAGTCCATTTGGCCTTTTTGCCGTTCAGCATGAAAATAACAGAAGTGTTATCATCGGAGAATTGTTCATTTCCCTTGTAATACAGAGTTAAGTATTCGGTTTTTATGGTAAGTGATTTGCCGACAGTCTTAACCGTAAATTTTGGTGCCGGGAGGTTTCTGTTGACTACGCCTAATGTCGCATTGTCTTCGAATATGCCATTCTCGCTCCATTCGAGGCGTATCAGTCTTGGAGTGAGAACTGTAAAGCGTGCATTGCCGAAAGTAACGATGGCGTCTTCATCAGCCTTAGGATTGTATGGATGGTTTATGACTTGTGCTGATAAAGTGAGTGACAGCAGCAAAGTGGTTATTACAGGTATTATTTTTTTCATGATATTAAGTTTAACGAACCGGTTCAGCATTCAATATTAAGGTATCCTGCCTTAATCCATCCCGTCTTTCGCATTATTTTGCTGAAGAGCCATGACAGTACTGCTGGAATTACAAAGCAGACGAGAACCAGTCCAACCCACATCATTGTGCCACCGTCGGGCATGGCAGTAAAAATGCCTATTGGACCTACAAGTCCGCAGGTGCCCATGCCGGAGCCTATTGGGATATTTTCGAGATGGAAGACGCAGGTGGAAAGCGGTCCGGTGATAGCTGCAGCGAGTGTCGGCGGTATCCATATTTGCGGATGCCGGACTATATTCGGCATCTGCAGCATTGAAGTGCCAAGACCTTGTGCAACAAGTCCTGCCCAACGGTTTTCCTTGAAGCTCATCACGGCAAAGCCTATCATCTGTGCGCAGCATCCTGCGGTGGCGGCTCCTCCTGCGAGACCGCCGAGTCCGATGGCTAAGCATATAGCGGCTGAACTGATTGGCAGAGTCAGAACCATTCCTATGACTACTGAGACGATGACACCCATTATGAACGGTCGCATTTCGGTGGCGTTTTCGATGAATGTGCCAAGAGCGGTCATAATCTTGTCGATGCCGGGACCGAGGGCTATTGCAACCAGAACTCCGGAGACGATGACTACAGTGGGAGTCACCAGAATGTCAACGGGTGTTTCCTTATAGACCATTTTGCCAAGTTCCACGGCGACGAGGACGGCTATGTATGCACCAAGCGGTCCGCCGAGTGTGTTTCCGGCAATGCCGACGGCAATAGTGCTGTATAACAGCAGTCCTTTGCATCGCAGGGTGGATGCGATGGCTATGCCAATAGCTGCTCCTGTGGCCTGTTTTGCGTATGAGGCTATGGTGACGAAGGCTTTGATGCCTAATTGGTCACCCAGCGTCTGAAATATAGTGCCGATGAGCAGGGATGCAAAAAGTCCCAGCGCCATGGCTCCAAGGGCATCAATGAAATAAGCTTTTGCTGTGAGGTCAACGTCCTTGTGTCTGCAATATTCTAAGAATTTGCCCATCTCATTTGGAATAGTCAGAACTGGATGGTAACGACATGATTTTCGCTCATGAAGTCAACGAGCTTCTGGTCATCTGAAACCGATGCTATGCAGTTGTCAACGATGCGGACTTTTTCTGCGGGATAGAATGCCAGAAGGTCTTTCAGGGTTTCAAAGACGCAGTAGTCGGATGCGATTCCGCAGATGTCAACGCCTTCAAACGGTGTGGATGTGATGATTTCCTTGAGTTTTGGACCGTTTGTCTCACTTTGGAAGATAGAGAATTCTTCCTTGTCGGTCTTTTCACCTTTGGTAAGATATGTGACACATATTCCGTCGATTGAGTCAAGAGCAACCGCAAGGTTTGGATATACATTCACGCCTTCGGTTCCTGCAACACAGTGAGGAGGGAATACACCGCCCTGTTCGATGAAAGAACAATGGTTTGCTGGGTGGCAGTCCTGTGTGACGATAATCATGTCATATTTTTTCCATGCACCATTGTTGATGGCAACAGCTAAGCGATCCATAGATTCGGGACCTTTTGCTACAGCAAGGCTGCCTGTCGTGAAGTCAATCTGTGGGTCAACGATAATGAGCAGACGCTGGTTTTGGACTTGTTGAACCGTATTCTGACCAGCAGTTTCAGTTTGTTTTGTCTTCTTATTGCCACAGCCGGCAAATGTGGTTACGAGAGCTGCGAGTACCATGATTGCGAAAAGATTTTTTTTCATTTTTTGTCAATTATTGTTTTTTTTAATTTAATTTAACTCATTTTTTTAACGGTGCAAAAGTAATAGAAAAAATATTATATTTGCAGCGAAAAAGAATGTAAATGAATTAATAATAATATGGTACCAACTCGAATATTCGATATATTGGATGAAATCTCATCAAAATATGAAAAACCTGATTTTTTTGCAGAACGCGAAGGAGACGGCTGGAAGACATACAGCATAAAGGATTATGTGAATTATGCACATACCATTGCATCCGCATTACTGGAAATGGGATTGGTTGAGGGCGACAAGATTGTAACCATAATGAACAACCGCCCTGCATGGAATTTCTTTGACATGGGAATTATGCTTGCCCACATGATTCACGTACCTGTATATCCCACGTTGAATAAACTCGAATTTGAATATATCCTCAACCATTGCGACTGTAAGTGCATTGTTATAGGTACCGAAGCTATCTATAAACATGTTGCTCCTGTATTTCCGGCAGTGGCCCAGCATCCTCTTGTCTATAGCGTTGATAAAATAGAAGGTGTTGCCAATGTGGATGAAATATATAAAATCGGTGAACAGAGCCGTGAAAAATGGGCTGCAACCATCGAGAATAACAGAAAAAACATTTCAACCGATGACACCGCTACCATAATATATACGTCAGGTACAACAGGTCGGTCAAAGGGCGTGATGCTTTCACACAAAAACATCTGCAACAACTTTTATCCTATAGTCCGTGACTACCAGAAACTTGACTATCATGCTAAGATGCTGAGTTTCTTGCCGTTGTGTCATGTGTATGAAAGAACTGTCAATTACCATTATCAATTTATGGGTGTAAGCCACTATTATGCGAAGAGTTTGGCTACCATAGGCAAGGATATGCACGATATGCATGCCGATGGCTTCTGTGCAGTTCCGCGCGTTTTCGAGATGATGTACGATAAG
>JAFYJP010000195.1 GCA_017538085.1 Bacteroidales bacterium
AATAGTATAGCGCTCGGCTTCACGGATTTGAGGAACGGACAATATTTTCATAGCAAATTATTTTGTCAGGTCGTAAATCTTCCTCATGCCGGAAACGGTCAAATGAATGTCATAGTCGAACTTGGTTTTGCAATATGGCATAATCAACGCCCCCATTCCTCCTGTGGCAAACAGTTTCAAATCAGAACCCACTTCTTCAATAATTTTTTCTACGATTCTGTCAACCAGACCGCCGTAACCGTAGAACACACCGCTGTTAACAGCAGCGCAAGTATTTTGGCCTATGACTGATGAAGGTGGGTTAATCTTTATTTTTGGAAGTTGTGCGGTCTTTTCAAACAATACATCGATGGCTGTTCTTACTCCAGGGACGAAAGTCACACCTTTTATTGCCTTGTCAGAGACTGTCGTAAAAGTTAAGACCGTACCGAAATCAACTATTATACATCCATCAGGAGCTTTGTCATATCCCGCTATGGCATTGGCCACGAGGTCTGAGCCGATGATATGCGGCTGAGGGATACTGAGCGGAAGCTTGTTGTAAAGTTTATAGTTGATGATATATGGATCTTTATTGAAGAGTTCATGGCACAACTGGATATAGAATCCGTTCAGATTTGGGACAACAGAGCTGAGAACTATTGTTGACACCTTATCGAAATACTCGCTGAGATTATAGTTCATATCAATGAGACAGTCGGTGTAAGTTAACTTATCGGCTGTTTTCACTCTCATCACTTCAAGATAATTTTCAGGTTGCTCAGCGGTTGCCGGCTGATAAATGCAGCCTACAATATTGCTGTTTCCGATGTCTAATATTAATATCATAACTTTGTAAATTTCAGAGATACAAAGGTAATAGAAATCCCGTGAAGATTATCAAAAAAATTTTCAAAAAAATAACCCTCAATTCAAAATAAAGTATTACTTTTGCAACCGCTTTGAAAAAGATTATTGCCCAGGTGGTGAAATTGGTAGACACGCCACTTTGAGGGGGTGGTGCTCGTTCGGGCGTGCAAGTTCGACTCTTGTCCTGGGCACAATAATTCTAAAAAGCCTGAAAAAAACAATTTGCCCGGATGGCGGAATTGGTAGACGCGCTAGTTTCAGGGACTAGTTCTCGCAAGGGAGTGCAAGTTCGATTCTTGTTTCGGGCACTACAGTTACACATATTAATACAAAAACCGTTTCCGTTCATCCAACGGAATTTTTTTTATACTTTTTTTCCAAAAAACCGGTAACAAAAACAGTTTTTCTGCAATATATAATTAAAGCCGACAAGGCAGATATTATGTATTCCAACTTAAAAACTGTTTATTATGAAAAAAAATGTATTATTCATTTCAGTGGCCATAATGTTAATGGCATTATCGGTTTCAAATCTTTTTAGTCAGTCCACTTCATTGGTTATCAATGAAATATTCTACAATCCGCCCAATTCGAGTGACGATTCGTTGGAATTTATAGAGTTATACAACCCTTCATCAGTTGCAATAAACATTGAGGGTTATGTGCTTAAATCACCGAGTGTGGGAACCAGCAACATCAACTTCACCTTTCCCGAATCGACGTTCATTGCACCCGACGGTTACATTGTTATCGCAGCAAATTCAGCCACAATTAACAATCTATTTAATATCAGCGCATTACAATGGAATTCGGGAAAGACTCTAAACAACACATCAAAAGACATTGTTCTTTTTAACAGCGAGCAGCAGGTCATAGACAGCGTTACATATTACAATTCGGCACCATGGCCTGTTATTTCGTCAAAAGGCGGACCGTCAATAGAATTGTTGAGCCATACCGTTGACAATACGATAGGTACAAACTGGGAAAAATCACAACAGAGCAAGGATATCGTATCAGGTCAGGACACACTGACCATATTTTGTTCGCCCGGGTCGGCCAATATCAACCAGCGGCCAATTGTGGATTTCACAAATACCGAGAGAATAATCTCACTTAACGGCAGCGTGACTTTCACCAACAACTCAGTAAACTTCACAAATCTTCTTTGGAACTTCCAAGGTGGAAACATAACCTCGTCACAGGAGAACAATCCAACAGTAACATATAATAACAATGGTATGTTCGATGTAAGCCTGTATGTTGAAAACGCATACGGTAACATCACCCTGACAAAGGAGAAGCACATTGTGGTAATTCCTGAATGTGAGACGATTACAGAGTTGCCATACGAAACAGATTTCAATTCGCTACCCGACTGCTGGTTCTCCTATCCCGCTGCAGGTGAAACGAACAGTTGGACAATAGATGCCACCATAGGTCGCAATGGTGGCGGTTCAGTGAAATACGATTGTGCCAACTCACCGGACAACGGCACCGGATATCTTTACACAAGGAGATTCGATGTAAGCAGTACCAGCCAGCCATCACTTACATTTTACTACTATTGTCCCAACAATCAATCAACTGCAAGCAATGCACCGGTTTTAAAAGTCGAAACTTTCGATTCGGATTATACCTTGATACAGTCGATTTCCATACAGGCAAAAAAGGTCACAACATGGAAGAAATACACCATGCAGCTTGAGCAGTCGGAAACAATCTGTGTCATTTCTGTAATAAACAAAGCAAACAATGATGCAGTATATATCGATGATTTCTCGATTCAGAGCAGACCAGACAATTCATTCAGTCTGACCGGAAGAATAACCGAGAACAACGCTGCCCTTGAAAACATCCTGATTAAGATACAACCAGGTAACATGACTGCACTGACAGACCAGAACGGAGAATTCACGATTTATGTTGAGAGCGGATGGTCAGGGACTGTCACACCTGCAAATCCGCAATACATCTATACTCCGGCATACAGAGAAATCTACAGTATTGACGAAGACATGCCGAATATTGATTTCGATGCCAAACGTCTTCCAAGCGGATGGATTTATAACATAACCAACAACAGTCATACCTTCTGCATACCCAAATCTGCACTGAATCTTGACGACATTGGCAACGGAACATGGATTGGGACATTTTACAGCAATAACGACAACTTCTACTGCTGTGGCGCAATGTATGTTGACACCACCATTTCGCAGTGCATGAGCTCATGGGCTGCAAATCCCGACACCCAAGACTCACTCGGATTCACCGAGGGTGCTGAAATCTACTGGAAAATTTACGATCCATCTACAGAAATGGAATATGATGCCGATGTGGAATACGCCTCCGGTCCTGAAATATTCACCATAGACGGAATAACCATGTTGGATTTCATAGGCATGGAAAAAATGACACAAATGATTATCATACCGAAAGGCTGGTCTGGAATTTCAAGCTATATAGTCCCTTATCAAGATGAACTCGAAACACTTTTAGAAAATTATGAAGATGAAGTGTATGTATTGATGAATGATGACGGATTTTTCTTCCCGACGGATGTATCCACTTCCACTATCACACAATGGGATGCCGAAAAAGGGTACAGTATCAAGACTGCGAGCAGCATTGTTCTGAACTTTACAGGAAAAGTGAACTCAAACACATTTATAGATTTTCCCGAAGGATGGACCTCATTTCCAGTCAAATCAGACAAACCGGTGAGCATTGACAGTTTGTTCGGCAATACCGACAAACTTGATATCATAAAAGGTTTCGGCAACAATGAAATCTATGTTCCGGGAGTTACTGAAAGTTTCGACCTGTTACCCGGGAAATCATACAAAGCGAGATTCAATGCCCCATATACCGTAAATTTCGATTTCACAAAACAACCAGACATTATTCAGATTATAAACATAGACTCCACTCCTGACATAGTCTTTGATGGCAAAACTATCAAACAAACTCCCATCGACCATATAGTGGCAATGGAAGATACATGCTCAATTTTCATCGGTGACACAATCGTAGTCTTCTCAAATTCAGGCAGATGTTGTGGATTCGGAGTGGCTTCAACAGATGGAAAGATGTTTGTAAAAGTCTATGGAGATGACCCGACCACTGCAGAAACAGACGGAATGACCGATAGTGAAAAAATGTTTTTTTATCTGAGACGAGCCCGAGCAGATTACTCTTTGGGTTATCTTTTCAGCAGAAACACAATCAACTACGATTTGTTCGTTGCTGATGGTTTCACATTAATCGACAAACTGTTTCTGACACCGGTCGGGATTCCGGATTCGCATAAAAGCCAATTCATTGCATACCCAAATCCGGCAGATAAATATTTACACATAAAAGTCGGCGGCGACATGATTCCATACCATTGTCAGCTTATCGATGTCATGGGCAGAACCATGAAGGAATTTAAGCTCAATGAACTTTCGGAAAGCATAGACATCTCAGACCTTGAACCAGGAATGTACATAATCAGGATAACAGGTCGGAATGGGGTGATTACCAAGTCGATAATAAAAACAAAGAACTGATTGGTTATGCAAAAATAATTATTTTGACCAGCCGGCAGGATATGAATCCTTGCCGGCTTTTTTGCATACTCCGGCTATTCTCCCTTATTGCGAATGCGAAAAGTGAATTCCTTGTCAAGTTTTTTTGAGAAAAACAATTTCAGACACAAATAATAAAGCGAGACTGCAGCGATTGTTATCAGGGCTGATATCCATTCCGTCTTGATAGTGGAAAGGGTTATCACAAGCACAACCATAAGAATGACAAAAGGATAGAAATAGCCATAAAGGACTGCTTTTGCTCCCTTTGAGGAACTCATATAGACTTCCACCGACTGCCCGACATGATAATCTGAAGGTTCAATATGCTGGCCGTATTCACCACCGTTTTTGGTATATATGTCAATGGATTTGTTTTTCATCTCCGACATGCCACAAGATGACTTGATAGCACAACCACCACATGCCGCTTTCGAAGTGATATTCACTTTTATCAGTTCGTTGCTGACGCCAACTACTATGCCTTCATGGGCAATCTCATCCTCTTTCATTGAAATGTTATCCTTCAATCAATCTAACAATACTATGTGCCAGTTCCTCAGCCTCATCCTGAGACTTTGCCTCGGAATAGACTCTGATGATAGGTTCAGTGTTGGAAGTGCGAAGATGCACCCACGAATTATCAAAGTCAATCTTCAGACCATCTTCTTCGTTATAGAATCCCTGAACAGTATCTTTCACCTTTTGCTTGACATTTTCGAAATTGATTGAGCCGTCGAGCGTTATCTTGTCCTTTGCCATATAATATTTCGGATATTTTTCACGCAGTTCGGTCATCTTCAATCCAGTTTTTGCCAAATAGGTGAGCAACAGTGCTATGCCAAGCAAGGCATCACGTCCGTAGTGAAGGTCAGGAAGAATAACGCCGCCGTTGCCTTCACCACCGATAACTGCATTGGCTTCCTTCATTTTGTGAACCACATTCACTTCACCGACAGGGGAAGCATAATAATTACCGCCATGCTGAATTGTCACATCCTTCAATGCACGTGACGATGAAAGATTTGACACAGTGTTGCCTTTTTTCATTGAAAGAATATAGTCAGCACAAGCGACAAGAGTATATTCCTCACCGAAATAGACTCCGTTTTCACTCATGAAAGCAAGTCTGTCAACGTCTGGGTCAACAGCAATGCCGAGATTACAGTGATGGCTTGTAATAGTTGAACTTAAACCAGTGAGATTCTTTGCCAAAGGTTCGGGATTATGTGCAAATTCGCCGCATATATCACCATTTTCAATGAATATGTTTTCTTTCTTCACTCCCAATTTTTCAAGCAAAAGCGGAACTGAAATGGCACCTGTGGAGTTAACGGTATCAGCACCAATTCTGAAATCAGCGGCAGCTATTGCATTTCTGTCAACGTATGGCAGTTCAAGTATCTTATTTATATGATAATCAATCATATCGTTAACAGATTCAACTTTTCCCAGATGAGTATATTCCTCGTATGTAAAATCTCTGTTTTCGGCAAGTGCCTTTATTCTTTTCCCATCTTCGGCATTAACAAATTCGCCGTTAGGGTCAAAAAGCTTAAGAGCATTCCACTGCATGGGATTGTGGCTCGCAGAAATCATAATTCCACCATCGGACTTGAATCTGATGATAGCCATTTCGATTGTTGGAGTTGTGGTATAGTCAATGTCAATCACATCCACACCCATCAACTGCAAAGTGCTTATTATTATGTTTTTCACTGTCAGTCCCGTTGATCTTCCGTCTCTGCCTACCACAACTTTAGGACAGGATTTTTTTTCTTTTATTACGGTTGCGTATGCAGATGTATAGTTTACGATATCCTGCGGGGTCAGGTTATCACCGGGCTTTCCGCCAATAGTTCCACGGATTCCGGATATTGATGATATTAATGTCATAGTCTTTAGTTATTTTTCGCAAAAATAAATCAAATAATGGAAAATATCAAAATTTTATTTCATCTCTCTCAAAACCCTCTCATAGAAAAGGTCGGCCTGAAGGTGCAGCATTCGAAGACCGTTTTCCACAACACAGCCTTTTTCCACACCTCTACGCTGAAAAACCGTTACCGGCGGGTTATACACCAAATCAAAGAGTAAAGAATGGTCATTATATGGCACTTCTGGGACATCAGAACATTCAAAACCCTCAGTACCACAAGGAGTTGCGTTTATAATGATGTTATATTCGTCCATATTGATGTCCTTCAGCTGGTCATAGCAGACAGTCGATTCGTTTCGTTTGGTGCGCGAAACAAACATATATGGTATAGACATGGTTTTAAGTGCAAAAGCCACGGCCTTTGACACACCGCCGGTTCCCAAAATCAGAGCCGACTTGTGCTCCGGTCTGATTATTGTCTGCAACACTTGACGAAACGCAAGATAATCTGTATTGAAGCCATGAAGCAGCGGCCTGTTGTGTCTGCGGCTGATAAAAATGCAGTTAACAGCCCCCATTTCAGCCGCATCATCATCAATTTCGTCAAGAAATCCGATAACGGAAGACTTATACGGAATAGTGACATTCAGACCGCACAAATTGCTGTTATTATGGATGATATCCATAATTTTGGCAACATCATCCATCTCAAACAGACGATATTCGGCATCCATGTTGTTTCTCAAGAAATAATCGTGAGCATAATCAGCTGAAAATGAATAGCCGAGCTTAGCGCCGACAAGACCAAACAGAAGTGACATTATGATTTGTTTAGATTCATGAAATCGCTGAGGACTTCACGCATATTCGAATCTTCAAGCAAATCCGGATAATAATCACGAATATCCTGGATTATGTTTTTCTTGGCGTTTATGGCGTCAGCGGTGTTGGAATCGAAATTAAAAGTGCTGATGGTATTGGCGATGCTGACGTATGCCTCCTGTTTTGCGCCGCGATAATATTCGGAAATGCCAACCAAAAAATGCAGTCTCGCATCGTTGGGATTGATTTGTATCGCATCGTAAAGCGGTTCTATTGATTCCTTTGGCTCTCCTGTTGAAATCAGGAAATGCACGTAATCAATGACATTGTCGGCATTTGAAGGCTGTAACGAAACCGACTTGCCAAGGTCGATTTTGGCACCGACATTGTCTTCAGCAAGCATACGGAGATTACCACGAAGGTTGTAATAATCAGGATTCGATGAGTCTATTCTGATAGCCTTTTCCACATACTGCATTGACTTCTTATTATCATACATCACGTAGTAGCACTGTGCCAACCAATAATTTGCCTCAGCAGATCCAGAATTAAGGAACAGACTTTTACGGAAGCACTTGATAGCATCATTGAGTTTGCCTGCGTAATACAGACTTTCGCCCTTGTAAAGGACAGTCAGCGAATCCTCCCCTTCAAGCCTAATTACCTCATCATACATCTTAGCCGACAAATCGTATTGTCCGGTCTGCGAATAGATATTTCCAAGATTAAAGAATGCCGAAGAGCTGTCGGGATTGATAGCGATAGAATATTTCAAAGCCCTTTCAGCCTCCTTATAGTTGTTAAGGACCAGGTAATTGACTGCCAGAGAAAACCATGCTGCAGCTGAAAACGGTTGGCTACCATAAACCAAAGACTGGTAGAAGTTCACTGCATCCTGTGAATTTCCAAGTTTTTCCCAGCATTTGTTCATGTCATAAATAACATCATCAGCCTCCGAAAGTTTTTCTTCCGGAATCATCCTGTAAAAAGTTTTGTAATAATCCAAGGCCTTATCGTAATCGCCAAGACAATAGTAGCAGTGTGCAAGATGGTATGCTGACATCCTGCTTTCCTCAAATTTCATCGCTTTGCGGTACCATTTTATTGCAGTATCGTATTGGTGCATCGCACGATAGATGTCACCTTTCAAAGCGCATATCGGCCCTTCGTATTCAGGGACAATATCAATATTCTTGGAAGAGATTATCCGCATTGACTTCTTGTAGTTTTTTTTCAGGTAGTAATATTTTGCCAGATAAATCATTATGGCACAGTCACGAGGATATGTCTCCACAGCCTGGAACATGGCATATCTGAACTTGTTTTCATCATAAGAGGTATAGAAGAAATAATCAAGAATGACGAGAAATTCATTCTCGGTCCATTCATGATAAGTCTTACTTTCATAACACTTATTGAAATAGCTTATTAATTTTTTCACATAACTCATTGTCAAACTTTTAAACTCAAAGGGTACCAGTTTTCACATTGGCTCTTACATATAGGTTGACAATATTAGGCTGTGCATTGGTGACGACTTTCACCACCTTATTCTGGAATCCGACTACACCTGTAGGGTCAAATGACACCTCAATTCTCCCCTCTTCTCCAGGTTTGATGACGTTCTGAGGAATCTTGGCACTGGTGCATTTGCATCCCGATGTCGCTGATGAAATGAGGAGGTCGGATTTGCCTTCATTCTTGAATCTGAAAGCATACATAACCGTTTCTCCCTGTTGCAGTTCCCCGAAATCATGCGATGTGGTATTGAAAGTGATTACAGGCAATGATGTGGTGTCGCCCGAACCATTGGCAGTGTTAGGATTGTTAACCAATGACGGGGACAGTTTATTGTTTTTCGGGCCGCAACCGGCAACAAGCAGGCATACGGAAATCAGGACAATAATATTAAATATTTTTCCATTCATAGCAATATCAACAAATTACATCAGGCCACGTCCTGTCTTGCGAATTTCACCTGATTCTGTAAGATCGGAAATCAGCTTATCAAGTACGCCATTTATAAAAATCTTACTTTTAGATGAGCTGAAAGCCTTTGACATTTCAATATATTCATTAATCGTAACTTTTACTGGAATCGACGGAAATTCGGTAAGTTCGGTAATAGCCATCTGCAGGATTATGACATCGGCCGTAGCGATTCTGTCCATTTCCCAGTTTATAATCTTACCTTTTATTAGTTCCAACGTATGTTCCCTGATTTTAATTGTGTTACACAAAAGTTCACGCGCAAAGACCTTATCTTCCTCATACTGAGTGGATTCCTTCTGCATCATGGAATTTTCTATCTTTGCATCGGTTCCAAAATTAGGCGTAAGGTTGTCAAAAAACTTCATCAAAGTGAACTGTGAAAGGAAGAAGTCGGTGTACCAGTAAATATTTTTTGTTTCATATAAATCAATGAGAAAATCGTCTTCGAAGATAAAATTCTGAAAAATGTCAACGACGAATTTTTTGTCATCAGCGTAATTATCGGATGAGGCAAGATAAGCGGCATAATCCTCTGAAGACTTGATGGCGTTGAAGATACGGCGAATAGCCTCCCCGTGTTCCAGCCATGAAACGTGGAAATCATCAAGCAGCTGCTTATAGTTTCTGTTATCATTCAGCTGAAGGATGACGCGGTTATTCAGGAAACGGAGGTTGGGATTGAGGTCTTCTTCCGTAGGCATAAACTTGTTCTTGGCATCTTCCATACGTCTTTCGGCATGATAATGGAGTTCTGTAAGAAGGGAGAGCTGCCATATCATGAGCTCGAATGTTGCATTGATGCACTTGTTAAGCTCTTTTTCAGCAACCGCCACATTGGTTTCGCCGGAGCAGAAATATGCGTACAAACATTGAAAAACTTTTATTCTGAGTTGTCTCCTGTTAAGCATAAAGTTTCAAAATTTTATATTTGGCAAAAGTACAACTTTTTTTCTTTTTTTTTTGTTATTAAATCGAAGTATTATATTTTTGCAGTTGAATATAAACTTTATATATGTATGGATAATTTTGATAAGTATGACAAGAGGGATAGTGCCGACAGAGAAGAGGTGTTGTCCATTCCGGTACGTGCCGGCAAAAGAACTTATTTCTTTGACGTAAAGGCCACACGTTCCAATGAGTTTTACCTGACGATAACAGAAAGCAAGAAACATTTCAACAATGATGACGGACGTGTGTCATACGAAAAGCACAAGATCTTTCTTTACAAGGAAGATTTTGAGAAATTCTCTAATGCTCTATCCGACAGCATAACATTCATGGAGACAGGAGAGAAGCCGGATATGAGCCGTTACGCGCCCAACAGAGAGTACCAAGACTTCAGCCAAGATGTGAATTTTGATGATTTAGGCAACGACTATTAAACATAATTTCAACATAATCAATAGAATACATTAGAGACAGGCAAAACCTGTCTCTACGTGTTTATTTAAATATGGCAAAGATAATAGCAGTATCAAATCAAAAAGGAGGTGTCGGCAAGACCACCACAGTTCTCAATCTTGGGAGCAGCCTTGCCGTCCTTGAATACAAGACACTTGTAATTGACGCCGACCCACAAGCCAATGCCACCACAGGATTAGGGCTGGATGCACGAACCATTACCAAAAGCATCTATGAATGTATAATTGAGGACATTCAGCCTCAGGACGCCATAGTCCATACTGAAATACCTCTTTTCGACATCATACCTGCCCATATCGACCTGGTGGGCGCTGAAATAGAACTCATTGACCTTGAGGACAGAGAATTTAAGATGAAAAAAGTCATAAGCAAAATCAAAGACCAATACGATTTCATCCTCATCGACTGTTCACCTTCACTAGGGCTTATCACCGTCAATGCACTCACCGCCGCCGACTCGGTTATAATCCCAGTCCAGTCGGAATTCTATGCTCTCGAAGGTCTCGGAAAACTCCTCAACACAATAAAAATCATTCAAAACCGTTTAAACAGAGACCTTACCATTGAAGGCATACTCGTTACCATGTACGACAAACGCGAACTCCTTCGACGCAACGTGCTTGAAGAACTGAAGACGCACTTCAAGGATATTGTCTTCAGCACCATCATCAACAGAAACACCAAACTGGGCGAGGCTCCGAGTTTCGGAAAACCTGTCATCCTGCACGACGCAAACAGCACAGGCGCAATAAATTATCTGAACCTCGCAAGAGAAATTCTGAAGAAGAACAACATGCTGAGAGATGCAGAGGAAGAAAGTAAAAAGTAAAAGACTATAGAAAAATGAGCAAACAGAAGAAGGCATTAGGCAGAGGATTGGACTCAATTCTGGAACGTGAAAGCTATGAAGGCAACGACTACCTTGCGACCAATAACATTTCCGACATACCGGTAGCACAAATAGATACAAACCCATACCAGCCCCGTAACGAATTCGAGGAAACAGCATTGCAAGAACTTGCAGAATCAATCAAGGAACATGGACTGATACAACCCGTCACCGTCCGCAAAACCGACAGCGGCAAATACCAGCTCATCTCCGGAGGAAGACGTCTCAAGGCTTCCCAGATGCTCAATTTGGAGACAATTCCGGCATACATCCGCAGCGCAAACGATGAGGAAATGCTCGAAATGGCTTTGGTAGAAAACATTCACAGGAGAAACCTCAACCCGATGGAGATAGCATTCAGCTACCAACGCCTGATTGACGAATGCAGTCTGACCCAGGAAGAGGTCAGCAAAAAAGTCAGCATGGACCGCTCCACCATTTCCAATTTCCTGAGACTTCTGAAACTTCCGGAAATAGTACAATGCGCTCTGAAAGAAGGCAAAATCTCAATGGGGCACGCCAAATGCCTGCTCTCAACCGACGATGAGACGAAAATGGTTGATCTGCTTCGTACCATCCTAGAGAAAAACCTCTCAGTAAGAGAAACCGAACACCTCGTCTCAAACAACAAGTCAAAAAACGCAAAAAAATCCACAAAATCACCACAAGTGCTGCCAGTGAGAATGGCCAACTTCCGCCAGAACTTCGAAGAAAGGACAGGACTAAGTCCTAAAATACAACTGGGCAAGAACGGCAAAGGCGTCATCACCATTCCTTTCAATTCCAAGAACAATCTTGACGAGTTTTTCAAAATGTTCGAATAATCCTCCATGGCATTGCACCGATACATAACATTCATATTAATCTCATTCGCTGCCCTGTCAAGTATTAATGCCCAGGAAGTCAATGGCAATCCATACGACACATCAACCGTCATCACTAATGACACTATTATAGACAACACCAAAATATCCGGCAATATTTCAGTTGCAGATTCAGTACAGAAAGAAACACACTCACCGAAAAGAGCCGGCATCTATTCTGCCATACTTCCCGGATTGGGTCAGGGATACAACCACAAATATTGGAAAATACCTATAATATGGACTGGTTTCGCCGCAACCGGATATCTTATTTACTACAATGCCGTTCCCATGCAGAAGGCATATAACGCCTACATCTGGATTGACCAAGGCTCCATAGGGGATCCCCCCAACGAATACGCCACACAATACCCTTCTCTCACCAAACTCGAAAGTCTTTACAACCAATACCGCCACAATGTGGAACTATTTGGACTGGTATCCGCGGCATGGTATGTTCTCAACATAATCGATGCAATCGTAGATGCACATCTCATGGATTTCGACATCAGTGACGACTTGTCATTAAACATATCCCCCGAGTTCACTCCGATTACAATAAGCGGAATCCCACAGAACTACTATTCGGGAATCACAATGCATATACACTTCTAACAATAAAATAATTAACGCATGAAATATATTTTGATGGGCTACGGAAAAATGGGCAAAACCATTGAAAAGACGCTCAAGACAGAGGAAAATCAGCTCATTGCAACCATTGACAATCCTGACGAGCTTACCGAGAAAGAAGATTGTCTTGACGATGCGGATGTGGCTTTCGAATTTTCCACTCCCGAATCAGCATACGACAACATACTTGCCTGCTTCAAGCACAACCTTCCGGTAGTATGCGGGACAACAGGCTGGACTGACAGGCTTCCTGAAATCGAAACAGTCTGCCTAAATGAAGGCAAAACCCTGATGTATGCCCCAAATTACTCCATTGGCATCAATATTTTCATTGCCCTCAACAACCAAATTGCCGATATCATCTCCAACCTTAACATGTACAGTATATCCATGTCTGAAACCCATCATGTCCATAAGAAAGATGCACCAAGCGGCACTGCACTGCAAATCAAGAATCAGATTCTCCAGCATTTGTCAAACAGCAGCATGAAAGACACCGACATACCTATTTTAAGCATAAGAGAAGGTGAAGTGACAGGCATTCATGAAGTAAAGTACACTTCTGATTTAGACACCATCGAGCTCAAGCATACCGCAAAGACGAGAGATGCCTTTGCATACGGCGCGATTCTTGCCGCAAAATGGATAAAAGATAAAAAAGGCTGCTTCAAAATGCAGGATATTATAAAATCTTTATATCTTTGTAAGTTTTAAATTTATTGAAATCAAACATGGACAGTGTTATATTATCAGGATTGATTGTAAAATGGTTTATGCCAATATTCGCATTCAAGATTTTTGAGAATGCGGGATACAAATGGTGGCATACACTTATACCTATATACAATTACTACGTATGGATAAAAATAGTAGGAAAGCCGTGGTGGTGGCTTATAATAGCAGCAATACCATTCATAGGTTATTTCATCATGTTCCTGCTGCTTGTCGAAACCGCCAAGGCTCATGACAAACACTCATTGTGGCAAGAGGCACTGGCAGCCATTGTACCTTTTGTCTATCTGCCTTACCTCGGTTATAAAGCCACATATTATCCGCCTGACAAACGGCCGGAATTTAAGAAGAGTTCTCTTCGCGAATGGGTTGATGCGATAATTTTCGCCGTTGTCGGTGTGGGTATTCTAAGGATGTTTATGTTTGAAGCCTACACCATTCCTTCATCTTCCATGGAAAAGACTCTGCTGGTGGGTGACTATCTGTTTGTCAACAAGATGACATACGGTTCAAGAAGGCCGATGACACCTTTATCCGTGCCTTTCATCCATAACACTCTTCCTCTCAGCAAGCGCAATTCATATTGCGACAAGGTACAGCTCAAATACTACCGCTATCCTGCCCTGAAAAAATTGAAGAACTACTCGCCCATAGTTTTCAACTACCCGGAAGGAGATACCGTATGCACGGCGTTCCAGAGCAATGCAAGCTATTATTCGCTTGTACGCAACTATGGAAGAAGAAATGTAATCACAAGGAAGGACATGTTCGGTGACATAATTTACCGCCCCGTCGATAAAAGGGAAAACTACATAAAACGCTGCATCGCCATTCCTGGTGACACCATGCAAGTCATTGACGGATACGCATATATCAACGGCATAAAGGAAAATCATAAGGGAAAACTACAGTTCACCTACACTGTCAAAACCAATGGCAGCCAATTTAGACCGGCAATACTCAAGGATGAGCTCAAAATCACTGAAAAATACGCCTTCAACGCAGCCGACAGCACTTATAACCTTACCCTTACCGATGAAGCAGTTGAAATTCTGAAAAAGAATCCTTCAGTTATCTCCATCACCAAAAACATTCAGCGCAAAGAAGACTATTTTGCTGAGAATTGCAAAATGTATCTGTTCCCGTATGATACCGCATATCAGTGGACTGTAGATAATTACGGGCCTTTGTACATTCCAAGGAAAGGCGACACATTGCACCTGACCTTAAAAAATATCTGTTTGTATGAAAGACTTATTGACGTTTATGAAGACAATGACATTGAAGTCAGAAATGGCAATATTTACATAAACAACGAACAGACAGACACCTACGTCACAAAAATGGACTATTATTGGATGATGGGCGACAATCGTCACAATTCAGCAGACTCCCGTTTCTGGGGTTTCGTCCCCGAAGACCATATCGTGGGTAAACCCGCCTTCGTATGGATGTCCATTGACAAAGAGAAAGGACTCTTCAACGGAAAAATCAGATGGAACAAAATGTTCAGAACTATACATTAATTTACAAACAACATTTTCATAGACATGGCAGAACAAAAACAGCAACTTACAGAAGAACAACTTAAATTCCTGAAACTGTTATCCGACAAGTTTCCCACAATACAGGCAGCTTGTACAGAAATAATCAATCTGGAATCAATTCTCAACCTACCTAAGGGAACCGAGCATTTCTTGACCGATATTCACGGAGAATACGACACATTCAGCCATATTCTCAGAAACGCATCAGGAATGGTAAGGAAAAAAATAGACGATGTTTTCGGCAATACCATCAGTGAGAAGTCTAAACGCCAACTGGCGACCTTGATTTATTATCCTGAGCAAAAACTTGAGATAATAATGAAAACCGTTGATGATTTGGAGAACTGGTATTCAGTAACTTTACGCCGTCTTGTTGACGTATCACGCGCCGCTGCCGACAAATACACAAGGTCGAAGGTCCGTAAGGCCATGCCTAAGGATTATGCGTATATCATTGACGAGCTTCTTAACGAAAATCCATCCAAGAAAGAGCCATACTATGACAAGATTATACAGACCATAATTGACATAGGCCGCGCAAATCACTTTATCATTGCCATCAGCTATTTCATCCAGCGTCTGCTCATCGACAAACTGCATATCATAGGAGACATCTATGACAGAGGGCCTTATCCCGACAAGGTGATGGACAAGCTCATGGAGTTCCATGATGTTGACATCCAGTGGGGCAACCACGATATCCTATGGATGGGCGCCGCATCAGGCATAAAGGCTTGTATTGCGACAGTAGTCAGGATATCAACAAGATATGACAACCTTGACACTCTCGAAGATGTCTATGGTATCAATATGCTTCCTCTCGCAACCTTCGCCATGAAATATTACGGCAACGACCCATGTACCGTATTTACCCCTAAGACATCGGGACCGGTGGACAACTACGATTCCTCAAACATCCATCTCGTAGGCATGATGCACAAGGCCATTTCCATTATACAATTCAAAATCGAAGGTCAGATTATCAAAAGAAATCCCGACTTCAAGATGGAAAGCCGACTGCTGCTTGATAAAATCAACTTCGAGAAAGGAACTGTCATGATTGGTGACAAGGAATACCCGTTGCTTGACACGAATTTCCCGACAATTGACCCCAAAAACCCATACCAGCTTTCACCTGAGGAAGATGAACTCATGGAAAAACTGAAGTTCTCGTTCCTCAACAGCCAGTCCTTGCAGCGTCATATCAAATTCTTCTTCTCATCAGGCAGCCTATATCTCAAATGCAATGGCAACCTGCTGTTCCACGGCTGCATACCTCTCAATGAAGACGGTTCGTTCAGAGAGACTGAGCTCGACAACGTAAAATATAAAGGCATGAGCCTTTGCGACAAATTCGAGACTATGACCCGTGCAGCATACATCAACAGATGGTCGCTCGATGACAACTCCAAGGAATTCGCCTACGTATGGTATATGTGGTGCGGTCCGGATTCACCACTGTTCGGTAAAGACCAGATGACCACATTTGAAAGATATTTCATCGAAGACAAGGCCACTCACAAGGAGCACCTTGACCCGTTCTACACTTTCCGCAATGACAAGGACATCTGCATAAATATCCTCAAGGAATTTGGCCTGCCGGTTGAAAACTCACATATTATCACGGGTCACGTACCTGTTAAAGTTATTAAGGGTGAAAGTCCTATCAAAGCCGACGGAATGCTTCTTGTAATAGACGGAGGCATGTCGAAACCTTACCAGAAAGAAACCGGTATTGCAGGATTCACGCTGATGTACGACTCCTACAAACTGACCGTTATCGAACACCATCCTTTCGTCTCACCGCAAAAGGCCATAGAAGAGGAACTCGACATCAAATCCACAAGGGCTCTCGTCGCTCAAAGCGCTTACAGAATAAAAGTCGGAGACACCGACAAAGGTATAGAATTAAAACAACAAATCAAAGACCTTAAAATGCTGCTTGAAGCCTACAAGTCAGGAGAAGTCATCGTTAAAGGTTAATTGAACTGATTATTAATCCCAAATATAACATCATGAAAATCAAATCATTACTCACCATTGCAATCGCAATATTAGCATCAATGCTCACACAGGCAAAAACTGTGGATATTATCACTGCTGAAAAAGTGGCAAGGAACTACTATTATCAGGAACAGAACTTTTATGCCACACCTATTAATTACAATGAAATAAATATAATTAACAGATTTGTTGAATCAAGAAACGGTGCCAATCTTCTGTACATCTTTGAAATACAGGGAGATGGTTTCATTGTCGTTTCTGCGGAGGATGTCATGACTCCTGTCATCGCACACATCACCAAGAACGAGCCATGGAATCTGGAAAATGCCAATCCGGAATTCAAATATGTTATGGACGAATATCTCGACATGGTAGAATACACCCGTGAGAATTCGCTGCCTCAGGAAGCCGAAGTGGCAGCCGCATGGGCTTTATACACAACCGATGACGTTGCAACACTTATCTCCTCAAAAGAAGACAGAGACGAAATCAGCCCGTTACTGCATACCCTTTGGAATCAAGATTATCCATACAACTATTACTGCCCAGCTGCTTCAGGCGGTCCCGGAGGAAGATGCTACGCTGGATGTGTGGCTACTGCAATGTCGGTTCTGATGGAATACTGGAGATGGCCGGAACATGGAAGAGGAACAACAACTTTCTATTCATCAATCGGCGGTTTTCTTATTGCAGACTACGAGAACACCTATTACGACTGGGATGGAATGCTGACATCAATATCCCAAAACAGTGAAGATTGTGCAATATTTGCCAATGCACTACTTCAATATCATTGTGGTATCGGGGTGCAGATGAATTACGGTCCGGACGGTTCCGGTGCTTACTCATTTACTGTTCCTTATGTTATGAAGACTTTCTTCAGGTATTCGGAAGACATCGACATTATATCAAAAGATAACGGTTACACACAAGAGCAGTGGAACGAAATAATCTATGATGAACTATCACAGAAGCATGTACTCTACTATTCCGGTTGCAGTGAAAGCGGCTGTCATGCCTTCAACTGCGATGGATGGCGTAACACGTCCGGAACAGATTACCACCATTTCAACTTCAACTGGGGCGGTTCGGGCAACGGCTGGTATGTCTCAACCAATCCAGGCGGGTTCAACACCAGTAACAACCTTATCATCAACGCCGTACCTGACACCGTCAACGAAACCTACCCGATGTATGCATCCGGCCAGAAAGTTCTGACCGACAGAGTAGGCAGAGTCATGGACGGAAGCGGTCCTGTCAACAACTACATTCCTACTGAAGCTTCATGGCTAATCGACCCGGCAAACGACCCGGCCGATTCAGTGGTAAACATTACAGTATCATGGGAATTCTTCAAACTTGCTGCGGGCGACTATGTAAGGATTTATGATGGTGCCACTACCGATGACCAGTTACTCGGCGAATACACTGGCACATCGCTGCCAGGCTCAGTAACTTCAACCGGCAAACAACTCCTCATAACCTTCTCGGCAGTAGGCTCAGGTGAAGGCTTCACTTTCATATACACTTCAACACGTCCTACATACTGCTCCGGACTGACTCAGATAACCGATGACCCATGTACAATTGAAGTGGCTCCTGAAGGAATGTACTACCAGCCCTTATCATTGTGCAGATACAAAGTGAATTATGGTAAACTTGGTGTTAAAATAACATTCGACTACATCGACACATACGACGAAGACGACATCCTTCAAATTTATGACAGCAAAACCGATGAACTGTACACATTCTACGGAAGTGAAAAACCTGAAGACCTGTACATTGAAGGCTACGCTCTAATAACTTTCAAATCCGACAATTTCAACTCAAGCAATTACGGATTCAGACTCACATGCACTTCATGGGACGGCATTGAAGTCTGTGACGATCAATCTTCCGATATTGTGCTGTATCCTAACCCTGCTTCTGAGACAGTAAGAATTGACCTGACTGCCAATAACGATTTTGAATGCAAATTAATCAATCCGCAGGGTGCCGTAGTTTATTCCGAAATGTTTGAGGCGTCAACCAGCAATATCAACCTCAACATCTCAAACCTCCCAAAGGGCGTTTATGTTTTGCAACTAATTAATAATGAGGGCGTTTTAACAAAGAAGCTCATTATCGAATAATTTTATAAATTTGCAAATTCTTAATTATAAAAATTATTTAATCAAAACAATATTAAAATGAAATTCAAATCATTACTCACATTCAGCTTAATTGCGTTATCGGCAATAGGTGTATCAGCAAAAAGCGTTGACAAGACAACAGCCGAAAAAGTCGCAAGAAATTATTATTTTCAGCAGGCACATTATTTCGATACTCCAATATCGATTGATGCCATCAATTTTTCTGATTCATACGTAAAAAGTATTGATGACATACCCGTTATGTATGTTTTCGACATTGAAGGCGGCGGTTTTGTTCTTGTATCTGCCGATGATGCCATGTATCCTGTATTGGGATATTGTTATGAAGAAGGTGTTAAATTTGACATCGAGTCCCAGGGACACAATTACAAGTCATTTATTTCCAGTATGATGTATGGAATAAAAGATCTTATTACATCAAAAGCAAAGCAGGAGCCGGCAGTTGCTGAAGAATGGAAAACTTACTCAACTGACAATGCAACAGAATTAATTACTGCAAAAGACGATATTGAAGTAGGTCCTCTAATCACAGCCACATGGAATCAGGATTATCCTTACAACTATTACGCTCCATTATGCAGTGCAGGCGGCTCAGGCGGAAGATGTTACGCAGGCTGTGTGGCTACTGCTATGGCCGTTCAGATGTTCTACTGGGGTTATCCATACGTCGGTGAAGGGTCTTCAAATTACTATTGCAGCGGTTATGGTATGCAGAGCGCTTACTACAATGAAGCATATTATGACTGGAAGGCAATGCCTACATCAATTACCAAGAACGATGAAACTGATGCAGTGCTGAACATAGCTCTCATACAGTATCACTGCGGTGTTAGTGTAAGAATGCAGTTTGACCCGAATGGTTCAGGTGCTTATTCCGGTGATGTTCCTGGAGCTCTGCACGATCACTTCAAATATCCGTACGCAACATACGTCCAGAAATCCAATACTAACACATGGGAAACCATGCTGATTGATCAGCTTGACAGCGGTTATCCTTTATATTACAGCGGCCATAGTCCTTCAGAAGGCGGTCACGCATTCAATTGCGACGGATATCGTGTGGTTGGAAACAACAAAACTTTCCACTTCAACTTCAACTGGGGTGGATATAAGAATTCCTGGTACACTTCAAGTTCTCCAGACGGTTTCTCACAGGACCAGGCTGTTGTTAAAGATTTCTACCCTGACGCTACAGATTATCCAACATATTTCGAAAACGTGGAAGTCACCTCCAAAGTAGGAAGAATCGATGATGGCTCAGGCCCTGTAGAAGACTATCTTCCAGGAACATACAACACTTGGCTCATCAATCCGCAATCAGACTATGACACCATCAAAACCATCACACTGTCATGGGAATCATTTAACATTGCAGAAGGAGATGTGGTAAACGTTTATGATGGCAGCGATACTAACGCAGAACTTCTCGCTTCTTACACAAGCGGTGAAACACCAGGCTCGGTGACTTCAACAGGAAACAAGATGTTCGTTGAATTCTACGGCAATAATTCAGCTCCGGGATTCGTATTCACTTACACTACCTCCAGACAGAAATATTGCAATACCTCTACTCCTTTAAGTTCAATTTACGGTACCATCGTCAGCAATCCTGATGACAAGCACTACAATCCTAAAACCCTGTGCCGTTGGAACTGTGTTTATCCTGAATCAACAGACGGTGGATATATCAAGTTCAACTACCTTAACACTTACGATGAAAATGATTTCGTATCCATAACCGATTTTGACACAGAAGAGACCTACATATTCTACGGCAATACAACACCGGATGAACTTATAAACTATGGGAATAAAGGCTTCCAGCTGGTATTCAGAACCGATGGCTTCATCGAAGAAGGCAACGGATTCTCAGTTTATTTTGCCGACTGGAGTTACGATGGCATGAGAGAATTCGGGCTTGATGATATCAGAATATATCCGAATCCTGCAACAGACAAACTATACATCACCATTCCAAATATAGAGGAACAGGAAATCAAATACCAGATAGTCAACTCCAATGGCATGATAGTTGCTGAAGACACTTTATGCAGCTCTGACATTACAAGCAGCATAAATATCAGTTCATTACCGGCAGGTGTTTATGTCGTCAGATTCAGCAGCAACACTGGTGTGGCCACAAAGAAATTTGTTGTAGAATGAAAAAAGCATTAATAACACTTGTTACAGTTTTCGTATGTCTGACATCAAACATTGCCTTCGGGCAAGATGTCAAAGACGTTGAAATAGTGCATCTTACAAAAGAGATGTTCCTGAAGGAGATATGGAATTATGAGAAGAATCCTCAGGAATTCATATATGAAGGCAAAAAACCATGCATCATAGATTTCTATGCTTCGTGGTGCGGCCCTTGCCGTATGTTTTCAACCACCCTTCAGCAAATAGCCAACGAATACAAAGGAAAAGTGATTTGTTATAAAGTCAACACCGAAGAACAAAAAGAACTATCCGCCATATTCGGGGTAAGAAGCATTCCGGCTATTCTCTTCGTCCCCAAAAAGGGCAAACCGCAGATGGGCATGGGAAATCTCCCAAAAGAAACTGTAATTCAAGCCATCAACGAAGTTCTACTGACTGAAAACAAAAAATAATTGTGACTATCTTACCAGTTACATATTTTGGACCTGTCGGCTGGTGGAACAAACTCGATGTCTCAGACTCAACAGTATTTGACATCAACGAAAACTACATCAAACAAACATATCGCAACCGTTGCAGGATTCTTTCCTGCAACGGTTTGCTTACTTTATCAATACCGGTAAAAAAAGTTGACGGAAACCACACACTGCTGAAAAACATGCGCATCGACAACAACCAAAACTGGCAAATACGGCACTACAGAGCAGTGTTAAGCGCATACAAGGCCTCGGCCTTCTTCGATTACTATATTGACGACATCATACACATCTGGCAGAAACATTACGATTTTCTTGCAGATGTCTGCATAGACTCCTACGAAACCATCTGCAATATCATGGACAAACATTATGAAGCGACATTTTCCCCATCATATATAATTCCTGATAAAACAGATATCGATTTACGCAAAGACGAGGAATTTGATTTCGGACCATTTGACGAATATTGTCAGGTTTTTTCCGACAGATTCAGTTTCTTCCCAAACTTAAGCATTATTGACTTATTATTTAACAATGGAACCTCAAAATAACAACAGCACAACTAACAACGACACAGAAAAGTCGGAATTATCATGGAAGGATTTCCGCGACAGAATGCAAACCGGAACTTTAGGTCTGGTCGTCAGAACCATAATACTTCTGACCATAATTGCCATTGCGATGAACGTTATTCCTGACATAACCACATTCAATTACAAATATGAAATCGGCGGCACATGGAATTATCCGACTCTCGAAGCACCTATAAGTTTCCCGTTATACAAGTCAAGTGAACAACTGATAAGGGAAAAGAAAGAAATTTCAAAAAACGTCAAACCTTTCTATATTTTTGATGAAAATCTGACAAACCAACAAATAAACAATTTCAGAACCGCCATCAGAACAGTTGACAAAAACAACCATCACACCACCCAAATTGACAATATTATATCAACTTTCACCGACATACTCAATACAGGTGTGATTAAACTGGATGATGAAATTGCCTACAAAGATTCGACTTATATAATCTGTCTTGAAAAAGGAAAAAACGTATCTTACTCATTCTTAGGACAATTATATACTACCGAAAAAGCTTATTCACATATCCTATCCAAAGCCAAAAACCTTCCAAATGACATTGCACTGTCGATTGAAAAGATAGTTCTTGAAAACCTCCGTGAAAATATAACTCTTGACAAAAACAAGACGGATGCCATTATAAATGAAAGATATAAAAATCTTTCCGAGACTTACGGATTAGTGTCGAGAGGTTCCCTGATTGTCACAGAAGATGAAATAATAACGTACGACACATACAACAAACTCAATTCTCTTAAGACCTACTACGAAAATAATCACAGAAAAAACGATTCGATAAATGTCCGTATTGCCAACTTCCTGTTTTTTAGCATCATCATCCTGGCATTCTACCTATATCTGTACATCTACGAGAAGAATTTGCTGTTAAACTGGCAAAACTTTCATCTGATTACCATCGTAATAGGTGTAACTGTATTTCTCGCAGTCTTACTCCAATGGTTCAATCACAAGTATGTGTATATAGTCCCGATATGTATCATACCAATCATACTACGAGCGTTTTATGACAACAAAGTTGCCTTATGGGGACTTTTACTGACGACTTTGCTGATAGCGGTTGTAACCTCAGGCGGATTCAATTACATAATAGTGACCATAGTCACAGGAATCATCACGATTGCATGCATTTCCAAAATCGAAAGACGCGGACAATATTTCGCAATTATCTTTCCAATTGTCATGTCATACGTTGGATTGACAATCCTCAGCGAAATCATTACAACAGGCAAAATTATTCATCTCAACACCCCTATTCTTTTATACTATATCATTAATGCAGGGTTGACTCTGACGGCAATGCCGCTCGTTTTTTTCATCGAAAAGCTGTCGGGAAAAACCACCGACATAAGTCTCATAGAGTATGCCAACACCAACAACAAGCTATTACGGCAGTTCAGTGAAGTGGCTCCAGGCACGTTTGAGCACAGCATACAAGTTGCAAACCTCTCAGAAAGAGCCGCACGCAAAATAGGCGCAAATGTCCTTATGGTTCGCGCAGGCGCATTGTATCATGATATAGGCAAAATGTCCCGTCCGAACTATTTTACAGAAAATCAAGCCAAAAGCAGTAATCCGCACGATGAGCTCAATGACCCTAAGAAAAGCGCAGACATCATATTCAAACACGTATCAGATGGAGTTGAAATGGCGAAGAGGAACCGCATTCCGAAAGACATCGCAGGTTTTATTTCCACACACCACGGAACACGCCTGCACCGCTTCTTCTACAATAAAGCAGTTGAATTGTACGGAAAGGAAAATGTGAACGAAAACGATTACCGTTATCCTGGCAACAATAAGCCAAACTCTCGCGAGACGGCTATCGTAATGATGGCTGATTCAGTTCAGGCAGCATCGAAATCCTGGGACGACATAGCCGACTCCAATGCCGCCATACAGCGGATTAAAAACACCGTCAATTCAATCATTGACGCTCAAATTGCTGAAAACCAATTCATTAATACCGAGCTCACATTCAAGGACATCAATGAGATAAAAGCGACATTCATTGATTATCTGATAGATATTATGCATAAAAGAATTAGATATTGAACAAAAAAATGTTAGGAATATCACTTCTCCCCCAAATACCAATGCGCGCAGAAAAATCACATCGCGCAGAAATGGTCTCACAGATTCTCTTCGGTGAAACATACGAAGTAATTGAATACAGCGAAGGCTGGATGCATGTCAAAACATATTTCGACTCATATAAAGGCTGGATTGATGCACGACAGTTCACCAATTATACCGACAACCGACAAGAATCCATGACCGTCAAAGACAAGATGATAACTGTTGCTGATGAAAACAACAATGAGTTCATAATATCTGCCGGCAGCATAATTACAGTCCCTGACAAAAACGGACGCTTCAATGTCAACGGACACAATTTTACTGTTAAAGGTACCTTTAGCACCATATCGGGGACAATTCTGGAAACGGCAAAAAAATTCATCGGTTGCCCATATCTTTGGGGCGGTAAAACATTCATGGGATTCGACTGTTCAGGTTTCGTTCAGACTGTCTTTAAATTATGTGACATAAATCTTCCGAGAGATGCATCACAACAAGTGAACATAGGTGAAACTCTAAGCATAGTCCAGGAAGCCAAAGGAGGGGAACTCGCATTTTTCGGTGATGAGGAAAGCATCACTCATGTGGGAATACTCGTGGACTCTGAGAACATAATTCACTGCAGCGGTAAAGTAAAAGTGGAACGCATCGACAACAATGGTGTTTTCAATGGCAATGAATACACTCATTTGCTAAGGACCATCAAGGTTATTAACAGCATTATTAACATTTAGCCCCCTATTTTAAATCAAGAATCTAACATTCAATGTATTACAATTAGCACACCCCTTGTTAATAATGATTTTAAGACAAAACAACAATTTTTTTTTAAATTTTAACTACTTTAGCGACCAAAGAAATAGGGCTTAAAAAGTATTCAATAAATAAGATAAGTAATTCAAAAATAAAGAGTTAGAAAAAAGTTTAAGTATTAATTAAATCTTTAAGTATGAAAAGAATTTTACGATTTGCCTTAGTGGCAATTTCAATGTTGTTAAGTGTTGCAGTAAGTGCACAGGTAACAACATCAGGTATTTCTGGTAAAATCACCGGAAGCGACGGCACATTACCAGGAGCAACTATCGTTGTAAGACATGTTCCTTCAGGAACAACCTATGGAACAACATCAAACAGTGAAGGCCGTTTCAATCTTCAAGGATTACGTTCCGGTGGTCCTTACAAAGTTGATATTACTTTCGTAGGCTATCATCCTGCATCTTTCGAGAACGTAACTCTCAAATTGGGTGAAACATACGTATTGAATGCAAATCTTAAACCGACAAACGTAAAAATCAATGAAGTTGAAGTCGTTGCCATTCAAGAGAATTCAATTATGAATTCAGAAAAATCAGGTACATCCACCAATATCACCTCCGAGGAAATTGATATGCTTCCTACCATTGAACGTAGCATTAACGACCTCGTAAAAATGACCCCTCAGTCAACAGGCATGTCCTTCGGCGGTCGTGACAGTCGTTACAACAACTTCACAGTCGATGGTGCAGGCTTCAACAACAATTTTGGTCTGAGCAGCGATCTTCCTGGTGGCAGCAATGGTCCTATAAGCATTGATGCTCTTGAGCAGATCAGTGTTAACATCGCTCCATACGATGTTCGTCAGTCACGTTTCACAGGTGCTGCCATCAATGCCATCACAAAATCCGGTACAAACGAAATTAAGGGAAGCGTTTACACTTTCCAACAATTCCCTGGCTTACACGGATACAAGGTTGCTGGTGACTCTGTAGCAAACGCAGTCAACATCAGTTCACAGACATACGGCTTAAGCGTTGGCGGTCCTCTCATTAAGAACAAATTATTCTTCTTCATAAACGGTGAATACTCTCCTATGGTAAATGCAGGTCCGTCATGGAAGCCATACGAAGGTGACGACCCAACTTTCGACGGCGATGCAACCACCAACACTTCACGTACAACCGTAACTGACCTTGCAAGAGTTAAAAACTATCTTATTGAAAAATATGGTTACGACCCAGGCGAATATGGTCAGGGCGGATGGACAGCTTTCAACGACTACAATTACAAGATTATGGCTCGTTTGGACTGGAATATCAACCGTAACAACAAGTTAATGTTCCGTTTCAACAAGGTTCAGAACTCCGTCATGAACCTCACAAATGCAAGCTCCTGCCCTTCAGGACTTTATCGTGACAGAAACTACAGCCGTATGGGTGTCTATTCAATTGCATTCAGCAACAACTTCTACAGAATGAACAATAATGTCACATCATTTGCATTAGACTGGAACTCACGCATAAGTGACAGAGTTTCCAATCAGTTACTTGCTTCATACAATATGATTGGTGACCAGCGTTCAACCCCATCATCAACAGTTTTCCCACACGTTGATATTTTCAAAGACGGACATCAATACATGTCATTCGGTACTGAACTTTTCTCATATCACAATGAAGTCATCAACAATACTGCTGACATTATCGACAATGTAACCATTGACCTTGGTAATCATACTATTACAGCAGGTTTCGCTTTCGAATGGATGTATGTTCGTAACTCCTATATTCGTGAAGGCACATCATACTATCGTTACGAAAGCGTTGACGATTTCCTGAATAACGCAACACCTATAGGAATGGGTATCACATACGGATACAATGGCAACGACGCTCCTGGCCAAATGCTCACATACGCACAAGAAAGCTTGTATGCACAGGACGAATGGAACATCACTGACAATTTCAAGTTGACATACGGCATTCGTTTTGATCTTCCTAACTATCTTGACAAGGACATGGTTAAGAACAATGTTATTGACAGTATTGCTACAGCAAATAATTTTGCAGGTGGTGAATGGAACACTGGAACATGGCCAAAATCAAATATTTCAATCAACCCACGTTTAGGTTTCAACTGGGACATCAACGGTGACCGCAGTCTCCAGCTCCGTGGTGGAACAGGTCTCTTCACCGGTGTCAACCCATTTGTATGGTTCACCAACCAGGTAGGTAGTGCAGCATTTGTACAATCTCCTGAAATGAGTTTTGCCGAAGCTGACATAGCATCAAAGCTCCCTGGCATAGTATTCTATAAAGACTACAAGGAGCTTCTTGCTAAATATCCTGACGTCTTCCCAAAAGAACCAGATGCTGATTATCTTCCAAGCGGCTCAACAATATGTCTCGTTGACAAAAACTTCAAGTTCCCGCAGGTATGGAGAAGCAATCTCGCTCTTGACGTTGAACTCCCATGGAACATGGTTCTCACTCTCGAAGCTCTCTACACTCGTGACGTCGTAGGCGTTAAACAGTTAAATGTCAACCAGACAGATTCCGATCTTCAAATGTATGGTGCAGACAACCGTACAGTTTGGGAAGGCAGTCCTAAGGTATCAAACGATATTGCAGCAGCAATGCTCTTCACCAATACCACAAAGAAAGGTTACTCAACTCAGCTGACAGCTCAACTCACTAAGAACATGACAAAGGGTTTCTCAGGTATGGTAGCTTATACCTATTCTATCTCTAAGGACCTCACATCAAATCCTGGTTCAGCTGCTTACTCAGCATGGACATCAAGCACAGCTGTCAACTCTCTTAACGATGAAGAACTCGGATACAGCGTATTCTCTGTTCCTCACCGCGTTGTAGGTGACATCTCCTATCGTATTGACTATGCTAAGCATTTCGCAACAACAATTTCCCTCTACTATGAAGGTCAGCACAACGGTCGTATCAGCTACGTTTACAACAATGACGTCAATGGCGACGGTATCAGCGCTGATTTAATCTATGTTCCTAAGTCTGCTGATGAAATCAATTTCGTTGATATGACTGACAAAGACGGTAACGTCCTTATGACAGCACAAGCACAAAGTGATGTCTTCATGAACTATATCAACAACAACAAATACCTCAAATCACGCATGGGCAACTATGCTGAACGTTTCGGCGGTCTCCAGAGATGGGTCAACGAATTCAATGTAAAACTTGCTCAAGATATTTACACCACTTCCAGAACTGACCATCGCTATGGCATTCAGATTACAGCCGACATCCTCAATATTGCTAACATGATTAACAGCAACTGGGGTTGCTACTACACCAACAAATGGCTGAACTATCAGAATCTTGCTCTCCTCAATGTGGTTGACAAGGGCACAAGCACAACTGCTCCTACATTCACACTGAGAAGCAATGACTTTGAAAACGATGTTGAATGGACTCCTGCTAAGGTCGCTTCCAACTGCTGGGGCGTCTTATTAGGTCTTCGTCTGATATTCTAACTTTATCATTGCATTATGAAAACGTGGGGATGATTTTCATTCCCACGTTTTTTTTGCTCAAAAATCAATTCATTAACGTAATTATTTTTATTTTCGCATTTTGTTTAATTTCAAATATAATTTCAAAATGAAAAAGATAATTCTTACAGCTCTTGCAATACTCATTTACAATATCGGCTTTGCGCAATATCCGCGTATTTATGGAGTTACCACATACGAATTGATTTTTTCATCAGCCCAATATAATGTTTTCGACAGCAAAAGCGGCAACGTCCTGCGATTCTCCCCATGGTTCAATCTTGAGGAATCAGTGAACTTCGACATAGCGACTGTTGTCGGATTCACCGCCGGAATATCAGTGAAAAACATTGGTATCATCCATAAACTGAGTGACCCTTCCACAATTGACCCAAAATTTGATAGCACACCCATCAAGAAAGAATTCCGCTCATATAATATAGGTATCCCCGTAGGTTTCAAACTCGGCAACCTGTCACAATTTTTCATATACGGAGGTTATGAGTTCGAAATCCCAATCAACTTTAGGGAAAAAACTTATATAGATGGAGCAAAGACAAAATACGAAAGCGAATGGTTCAGCAACAAAACACCGAGATACATGCAATCGCTGTACCTTGGACTGAAGTTCCCATATAATTTAGGTATAAAAGCCAAATACTACCTCACCAACTTCTTCGCAAACGATTGTGAAGACTATGTGCATGACTATCCTGCAATTAAATACAAGGATTTTGAGGCACGGCCTTTCTACTTGAGTCTGACCATTGATTTGTTCAACAAAATGGATACAAGAATTTCCATTCCATCACTGAACAGCAAAAGCAAAAAAAATAGTGAGCCGCAGTATTATTACGATTAATAATGACAACACACAGAAACAGTAAATTAGGCACTACATCAGGAGTATTTCTGCCATCGCTTCTGACCATCGTCGGGGCAATAATGTTCCTGCGATTGGGTTGGATAATCCAACATGGCGGGCTGATACAGTCAATTTGGATAGTCATCACTGCCTTCGCAATGTCCCTGATTACAGGATGTTGCCTGTCGTCAATTGCAACCGACAAGAAGATACAGGATGACGGCATATATCATATACTTACGAGAAGTCTGGGGCTGCCGATGGGAAGCACCATCTGCATTATGATGACTCTTGCCCTGATTTTCAGTGCCGCATTGCAAATAATAGGTATATCCGAATCCCTGCTCGACATTTCAAAAGCAAGCAATTTTCTGCATATTGCACCATCAGCCGCATCATACAGGATTATCGGTTCGATATTGCTACTACCTGTCTTCGCATTGGTGATGATATCCCGTAAATCCACATTAATTCAGAAATTCAAATATGTGGTCGTCATCACCATCATCCTTGCAACCATTTCCATAATTGCCGGTTTATTTACAAAAGAAGACATTCATCCTCTTGTGCCAACTACAGGAACCGCATACGACGGTCACTCATGGATTTATATTTTCAGCATATTTTTCCCTGCATTATCAGGTTTTGCCACCGGCCTCGCCAATTCAACAGGTTTGAAGGACGCTAAGAAATCCATTCCGAGAGGGATGATTCTCGCAATAATCACAAGTGCCGTCATATATCTTTCAGTAATAATACTGCTTGCGTATGAAGTCAGACCCGACATTCTCAAGACGACCAATTATCTTCCTTCAATATCATGGAATGCCACGATAACATTTATATGCTGTTGGATATCACTTGTCTTCATAGCCATAAATGCTCTTACAATCGGATCCGACATAATTCTATCCATGGTTCATGACAAGGTGCTGCCAGAGTTCTTCGCCCATTCCTCTGACAATTCTGGTAAGCCGGTCATTAACATTGTAATCATGTTTGTCCTCACCGAATGTGCAATACTCATCGGTGATTTCAACACCTTAGCTCGGATAACAACATTTTTCCTGCTTGTTTCATACGCGCTCATCAATCTTGCGCTGATGCTTGAGAAATGGACTAACCCGGATTTCCGGCCCACATTCGATGTTAGCAAATATATAGGTCTCATCGGATTGTTTATATGCAGTGTTGCCTTATACGACATTAATCGCTATGGGATGCTGGGAACAGTAATTGCCGTAATTCTGCTCTACTTTTTCATCAGACGCAAAAGACTTCAGCTCGAATATGATGATATATGGCAAAACGTACTCCTCGCCATCACAAAAACATCTATTTCAAGAATAAACAAAAGAAAACTCGAAAACAGAACGTGGCAGCCCAACATCATCGTTTTCAGCGGTGACAAAGACCAGCGGCCGTATCTTGTAGATTTCGGAAAATGGATTGCAGGCAAACATGGATTTGTAAGCAACTTCAACATCACAACATCAAAAGAAAAAAAGAACGCATACAAAAATTCACGTCGTGACAGCAATGTCATTGAAAACAAAATATTTCCGTCAAACGACATATACAGCGGAATAGAGACTGTGGCAAGTGTATATGGGTTTGCCGGAATCGAACCCAATACCGTATTGTTAGGGTTTAACAGCACCGCCAAGAATCGCGAGAGATACATTACCATGCTCGCCAACATTTCCAAACTCGACAAAAATATCCTTCTTATCCATTACAACGAAGACAACGGCTTTGGAAACAAGAAGAATTTCGACGTTTGGGTTACTCCGGGTGAAAGAGACAGCCTCTTCGCGCTCAATGTTATCAAGCTGATTAGCAATTCAACCGAATGGTCACAATGCTCGCTCAGAATCAAGGTGGTGAACAGCAACAATTCCTCATACAATCTTGTGTATAACAAAGTTGAGGAAATAATGGCACAACTTCGAATAAGCGGCGAAATCCTAATCATCAACAACGAACTCGAAGACAAACCAGTAAAAGACTTAATCGCCTCACATTCGACCGATGCAGATGTCATCTTCATTGCCGTACCACCTACTGGAAACTATAACGAGAAATACGACTACATGTCCAACCTCTCACAAATCAACAAGACAATCATATTCGTCAAGGCCTCAACCGAGTTCCAGTCAATAGGCAACCTCGACATCATCACCAAACAGCTATTGCAACCAGAACAGACAGCAGTCACAGAAGAGGATGTCGAACTGCAACTTCCTATACGTCAGGAAGCAGCATCATTCTTCGTTGACCTTGACAAACAGGTCCAGACAGCCATTGACAAATCATTGAACAACCGTTTTGACCTGATTTCCAAATATTTCAAAACCAATATCGAGTACATACTCGAAACTGTAAAAAACAACTACGTTCAGACAAATTCCCCGGGAAGATTCCGTCACATTGCACATATTTCAGGAAAAACCATCAAACAAAAGTTTCTGGAATTCATCAATAACATACTGCCCGAGATACATAATCTAATTTTAGGCAGCAGCAGGGATTTCCTAAACGAAATGTCAACAATATGTGCTTCTGTACCTAAAACATTCACAGTGTTTTACGAGGAAAATCTATCCTACCCCTCTGATAACGACACTCACGACATCATCAAATTCAAGAAGAAACTCGCACGTTATTTCAAACACAACAGAGAAGGATTCTACCCTTACGAAGTCAAAATCGACAAGTTCATAACCAACAGGTTGGATGCCATGTACAACGAAATGATGACCAAAGCATTCGACCAATTCAAGGATTATTGTCTTTCGTATTATTTCAATGTCAACAACATCATCAATTCCATCGATGACACTAATGCAATAATAAACGGTTCCTGCAACATTGAAGGCTTCAATTTCGATAAGGCAGTTGAGAACATATATTCTCACATTGAGACTTCCAATGACAAAAACAACAAGACTGTCAATGAAATAAAGAACACTCTTACCGCTATAAAGAACAAATATTTTGATGAAATACGCAATTATTTTGACGTTCTCAACTTCGGTGAAATCAAAGTCAAATCCAATGCTGTTAACTGTAACAGCTGTTCAGACGCAGTAACTGACAAATTCGACAGACTCAGCACAATACTGCCGGCATTGTTTAACAGACTGGTACTCAACACCGACCTCACAATCTTCAAAATAAAACTCAAGAGTTACTGTTCTGAAACGCTATCCCTCATAACTGATTTCATCAACAATAAAGTCATCCCGTTCCATGAGGCATTCATCAGCGCAATCAAGGAAAACAACAACATAGAGCTCGTTGAGACATCCTCCGAATATGACATGAAATCCGACATGTTCTCACATTTCAGTGAAATCAACGACAAAATAAACAAGAGTATTCTTCGTTTTCCGTCCGAAATAACAATTCTCGACAATCAGGCAGTGGCATGCCTTGGGGATGAAAACATCCACTCAGTGCATTCATCCAACTTCGCCGCATCGCGACTGCTTGACAATTCAGTGATCTACTATTATTCCAACAACATAAAGAAACAACTCAACCTCCTCGGTTCCAAAGTTGACAGTTCGCTCGACAAGCACAAGGACATCATCACACAGCTGTCATTCACCAATGAAGACAATGACGAGCAGAAAGATGCCATCATTCTTAACATCTACAATCTGATAATTGACCTCAAGACATCGCTGAGCGAAACATGCCACGAAATACAGTCAACAGAAACCATTACTGACGAACAGCTGCAAATCGAACAGTTCATTGACTCTTCCCACAATCTGCACAACATCATCAGCACTAACATCAACGATAAGAAAAAGGAGAAAATTCTTTCACTGCGTGAAAAGATATCCGTTTCATTCCACAAGACACTGTCGAAAATCTTCTATCGCCAGAACTCAAGCATCAAATTTGCCAAGAATCTTCAGCAGAGAAATTCCGACAATGAACTTCTGAAACTTTATATCAACGCAATCAACAAAATATCGCTGAAACCTGAAGTTGACCAGACTCTCCCATACTCCTACAAACAGTTATTCATCAATAACCAGCAGTACAACAAGGAATTATGGGTCGGAAGAGTCAGGGAAACAAACGACTTCAACATTCTTCTAGGTCAGTACAACAGTCTGAAGGCAGGAGCGATTATGGTTACCGGAGGCATAGGCTCAGGCAAAACCTTCTTCTCGTATCACGTTGCCAAGACTGCATTTCCGGACCAGCAGATATTCACCATAAAATCCGTTACCGGCGGAAGTGCATCTGTAAGCAAGTTCGAGACCTCATTTCTCAGAGCCATCGAAATGCAGAATATATCTTTATTCAAGGCTATCCGCGAAATCCCTAAAGGCTCAATTTTCATCCTCGACAACATTGAACAATGGTGGCACCGCGGTGACAAAGGCAATGATGTGATAAAACTGATCACCGAGTTGGTAAACAAATACAGCGAAAACTATCTGTTTATTTTGAATTCAAACACCGAAGGCCTTAACGCTCTGCAACTTACCACCAACATACGAGATATAATAATCGGTACTGTCAATCTGCTTCCGTTCAGCGCTGAAGAAATCGAAGCCATCATCACAAGACGTCATAAGGCAGGAAACATGCATATATGCATTGACAACAAGAATGAAAAACTTCTGCGTCCATGGCACTATGCACAACTGTTCCTGCAATATGACAAACTAACGACTGGCAACATCAAATCAGCCTTAAGCACATGGCTCGCATGTATCGACAAAGTAGAAAACGACACTATTTTCGTACATCATCCTGAAGTTCCGAAGTCATTGCCGTTCAATGAATTAACAAAACAACAGATTATATTTCTCGTACAGTTCATAATACATAACAACATGTCATACGAAAGGATGCAGGCAATTTACAATCGCCCGATATCAAGTCTGAAACAGGATGTCAACGTGCTTATCAGGTTAAGGCTTCTTGAAAAGAAGAGCGAGAATGTTATCGGAATAAACAATATCCTATATCCATTTATTATAGAGGAACTTAACAACATAGAAATGATTTAACGTCATGGAAGGGACTGAAATTCAATACAATCTGACGCAAACGATAATCATTATAATCGTTGTCACACTGATTCTTTTGCTCATACTGAGGCTGCTGAAATACATATTCCCGCTGCTTCCGCGTAAAGAACGCACCAGAGAATGGATAAAAAAGAATTTCGTTTATGCCGAAAGTTTCATTTGGATGATTTACCTCGCCATCATCATTCCCTACCTGCACAAGACCAACATCATTTTTGAAATAGTTGCAGTCTCCATCATCCTGATTGTAATCATATTGATAGGATATTATTTCGGAAGGGATTTCTTTGCTGGAATTGTTTTCAAGTTTGCCTATAAAATAAAGGAAGGAGACTTCATACAATACAATGACACTGTCGGGAAAGTCAAGAAACTCGGAATACAGAACATAGAAATGGAATCAGATGACAACCGACTGATATTCATTCCATACACATCAGCCAAACGCGGTATCTTCAGCAAGATATTCAACAATGAACAAAGTCTGACCTGCACTTTTTCATTCACCATTGACTCTCCAGCCGTTAGCAAGGAAACGATTTCCTCAATCAAAACGTATCTGTTATCCCACCCTTCTGTCTCCACGCAATATGAACCGGTAATAAAATTCAATCAGGACGAAAACATGAAGACTTTGGCAACTATCTCATTTACAACGCTTGACGAATCAATGGATGACACCATAATAGAAAATGTTAAAAACAAATTCAAATAATTCCGGTTTACAAAACATATTAGCACGATTTTTGAGAAAAGGATTTACAAAGACAAGATAATATTAACAATTAATCTATTTATATCATTATGAAAAGAATCGCTTTATTAGTATCGGTGTTGATTTTTTCAACATTTATGGTATCAGCACAATCAATTAACGATGCAGGTGCAAAATTCAACGAAGCCAATGAATCTTTCAAAGCTAAAGATTACGCCAAAGCAATAGAGAGTTATACTGAAGCTCTGAACATGTGTGAAGCTCTCGGTGAAGAAGGGGCAGAATTGGGAGAAAAAATCAAGAAACAGATTCCAAACGCATACGTGAATCAAGGTAAAACTCAAATGCAGAACAAGGATCTTGACGGAGCAATCACCACTCTGACCACTGCAATATCAGAGGCACAGAAATACAATAATGAGAAGGCTGAGAAAAGTGCCAACAAACTCCTGAGCAATGCTTATCTTGTAAAGGCAGGCAACGCATATCAGGCAAAGGACTTTGACAATGCCCTTGACATGTGCGGAAAAGCAATAGCGAGCAACGCAGCAGCCACAAAGGCATATCTTTATGAAACCCTCATATACAGCGAACAGAATGATGAAGAAAAGATGATTGAAGCTGCCAACCTGACAATCAAATATGCAATGGCATCCAAAGAACCAGATGAAAAAACAGCATCACAAGCCAAATCAACAGCTTACACATATTTCATCAACAAAGCTCAAGAAGCATTTGGAAAGAAGAAATATGCTGATGCCGTTACCGACCTTGACAAAGCATTACAATTCGACGAACAAAGTCAGACTGCCTTTTACCTCAAAGCTTCCAGCCTCAACTTCCAAGGGAAACACGATGATGCCATTGCAACAGCACTGCTCGGTCTCGAAGCTCCGGACAACGACCACACACAGTTCCTCGGCATCAACCTCGAACTTGCAAGGGCTTACGAAGCTAAAGGTGACACCGAAAACGCTTGCAAATACTACAAGATTGCTGCACAGTCACCTAACTTCAAAGCTGAAGCTGAAGGAAAAATGAAAGATGTTCTCAAATGCAACTAACATATTATCAAAGGAATAAATGCGCAAGCTTTTAAATTCCGAACTGAACCGAATCGATATTAAAACCTTCAAAAGTGCCGAGAAGACTCCTGTCGCAGTAGTCCTCGACAACATAAGAAGCCTCAATAATATCGGTTCGGTTTTTCGTTCGTCAGATGCCTTCCTTATTTCAAAAGTATATCTGTGCGGCATCACCTGCTGTCCGCCTCACCGCGATATCCAGAAGACAGCATTAGGGGCAACGGAATCAGTGGATTGGGAATATTTCCCCACTACCGTTGAGTGCATAAAAAAACTCAAATCAGAAGGCGCCTTGATAGCTTCCATTGAACAAACCGATGAAAGTGTAACCCTGCAAGATTTCACCCCCGACAGGGACAGGCTTACTGCCGTGGTCATGGGCAACGAAGTAAAAGGTGTTGAAGATGAGGTAATCGACCTCTCTGATGTCTGCATCGAAATACCTCAAGCCGGCACGAAACATTCACTGAACGTTGCAGTCTGCACCGGCATCGTTCTGTACGATTTGTACAATAAATTGAAAGTCTGACACAAAAAGTCTGACACAAATTGAACAACTAACTTTCAAAAAAAGAGAGGGTGACTAAAAAGTAGTCATCCTCTTTTTTTTGTACAGTCGGGATGAGAGGACTTGAACCTCCGGCCTCTTCGTCCCGAACGAAGCGCGCTAGCCAACTGCGCCACATCCCGATTATTTACGCTGCAAAATTACTCTTTTTTTTCATTTATATCCATTTCATTTTTTATTTTTGTAACCAATTGAAAAAATTGCGTCAAAAGGTAATGGACAGTATTAATGAAAACGATATAATTGAAAGAATAATCGGCGGCGACACCGAAGCTTTCTCATATATAGTTGACAAATATAAAGATATGGTTTTCAATATTGTACACAAGATTATCCCAGACTGTCAGGACGCTGAGGACATCACCCAAGACGTATTCATCAAGGTGTTCCAGAAACTTGACAGTTTCAAATCCAAGTCGAAACTGACGACCTGGATTTACACTATAGCATACAACGAAGCCATAAGCGCAACTCGCAAAAAGACACATGATTTCATCGCAATACCAGACAACTTTGAAATTAAGGACAATGACCCAGTTGAAGAAGTCACATATTCCGATGAACTGCTTGAAATTCTGAAAAAGGAAATGGAAAATCTCGACCCACTCGACAACCTGATCCTTACTCTTTACTACAACATGGAAAACTCTATTGAAGAAATAGCTGAAATCACAGGACTGACCCAGGCCAATGTGAAAGTCAAACTCTTCAGGACCAGAAAAAAACTATTGAATAAATTAAAAGATAAAACTCATTAAAAATGCAGAACGACATAAATAACAATACTGAGAAAGATTCATTAAAAGAATTCTTTCAACATATTGAACTTAAAAAACTGCCTGACAGTTTCACCGACAATGTCATGCAAAAAGTCAGAGAGGAGGAAAGTCTGTCTGTAAACCGTAATAAATCATTACTCGTTTTGTTATTGGTTTCAGCCGTCATGTCACTGTTACCTGTAATCGTTCTTGTTATCATCTTTCATACAAACATAGCCTCATTTTTCACTTCGTTGGCTATAAACATGTTAACGCAAATATCAAAGCTTCTAAGACCTAATTTTCTAATCCCGTTCATATATATATCGGGCATTGTCATTAGTGGTATGTTGCTCTACTCCATTCTGAAGTATTTGAATTATTCGAACAGAGAAAGCACAGTCTGACCTTTGTATGGGTACATCTGAAACCTGCCACGACTCATATACGTGTTATGCCCATAGGCCATTCATGCGAAATGATATCTAACATGTAACGATAATCCCCATCATTATTCACAAAATCAAGAGAACTGGTATTTACAATTACTATTCTCTTTCCGCTTTCCTGACGGAAATAATCAAGATACCCATCCTGTATCGACTGCAGATAGTCATCGGATATGTTACGTTCATAGCTGCGGCCGCGTTTTCTGATGTTACTCTGCAAATTTTCAACCGGCAGATGAAGATATACCAACAAGTCGGGTTCCGGCAATTTTGTCTTTATGATATTGAACAGCACGGAATAAAGACGGAAGAGGTCGTCAGACAAAGTCTTTCCGGCAAAAATATAAGACTTGGACAAAAAATAATCCGATACCACAAGATTATGGAACAAGTCCATATTTATCAGATTATCAGTCAATTGTCTGTATCTCGCAGCAAGAAATGAGAGTTCCACAGGAAAAGCGTACTTATCTTTATCAGCATAAAACATTGGGAGAAACGGATTGTCGGCAAACTGTTCAAGAATCAATTTTGCATTGAGGTCTTTTGCAATACGAGTTGAAAGCGATGTTTTTCCTGCGCCTATGCAGCCTTCTATGGCAATATAAGAATAAATATGTTCGATATTATGCTGTAAATCAGCGCCATAATTATCGCGGTCTATTTTTTTGACTTTCAGTGAATCAGTGCATTCAAGATATAGCTGACGGACAGTTTTATGAAGTACTGGGTGCATGAAATCAGGGATGATGTCATTAAGCGGTTCCAATACAAATCTGCGTTCAGTAAGCTGGTGATGGGGAATTTTCAGATACAGTTCATTTACGACCAATTCGCCGTATAGGATTATATCCACATCAATTATTCTGTTTTCATACCTGCGGTCGAAAGTCTTCCTGCGTCCCATTTCAATCTCAACAGACTTGCATACGTGCAGAATCTCAAAAGGCAGCAGGTCGGTGGTGTAAACTACCGCACGGTTATAGAACATTTTGTCGGTGTCATATCCCCAAGGTTCCGTTTCATATATGGCACCAATCAGCTTGGGTGAGCCGAAAAAAGCATTCAGGCGATGAATGGCAGTGCTTATATTTGATTCCCTGTCGCCGAGATTTGTTCCAATCATTAAAACTAAGTCTCTCATTTTCAAAAAAATTCTTTTACGGAAATATTTTAGCAATATTACAAAAAAAATATATATCTTTGTGGTTTGAATCATAACTTTATAAACAAAAAAATAGTATTTTTATTATGAAAGGATTTTGGAAGTATGTTCTTGCTACGATAGTTGGAATAATCATTTTGTGTATTATCTCCACTATAATGTTCTCACTCATAGCATCGTCCGCGATGAAAAGAAGCAACAAGGGAGCAGAAGTCAAGCCGAATTCAGTGCTATATCTCAATTTCGACAAGACGATGTATGACAAAGCCCCATCAGACATTATGTCCATTCTCAACAGCAAATCCCAAGACATACAAGGCATGAACACTATCCTTGAATGCATTGAAAAAGCCGGAAGAGATTCAAATATAGACGGAATATTTATAGAAACGCTGACCTTCAACGGAGGTATCGCATTAAACGAGGAAATCAGGGAAGCACTTCTGAAGTTCAAGAAGGACCATCCTGAAAAGTTCATTGTTACCTACTCGAAATCAATGACAACAAGCGCATACTATCTTGCAAGCGTATCTGACAAGATTTTCCTGAACCCGGCAGGGTCAATAACCTTCCAAGGGCTGAGCGCATCAATAATGTTTTACAAGAACCTTCTTGATAAATATGATATAGAAGTTAATGTCTTCCGTCCTGAAGGATGCAAGTTCAAAAGCGCTGTGGAGCCTTATATCTTGGACAAAATGAGCGATGCCAACAAAGAACAGATGAACAGATATGTCTTCAACATCTGGAACAGGATGGTTAACGGCATCTCCGCCCAACGCAACATTTCCCCGGAAAAGCTCAATGAAATAGCCGACAACCTGCTTATAGGCAATGCCGAGAATGCAAAGCAATACGGATTAATTGACGAGGTTGCGCCATACGATGTGGCAATCGATTATATGAAAACTCTCACATCAACCGAATCTGACAAGAAACTCAAAATGGTAAATGTTGAAAACTACAAAAACAATGATGTAGATGATGGAAAGAGTTTCACAAAAGACAGAATAGCAGTCATTTATGCTATCGGTCAAATCTCAGATGGCAAAGGAACCGACACACAGATTGGGGATCAGACACTGGTGAAGTCAATAAGAAAAGCCCGTGAAGACAAGAATATCAAAGCTGTCGTTTTTAGGGTAAACAGTCCTGGTGGCAGTGCACTTGCGTCAGAAGTCATTCTCAGAGAGATAGAACTCCTCAAGAAGGAAAAACCTGTTGTAGCATCATACGGAAATTACGCAGCATCAGGCGGATATTATATTTCCTGTCTCTGTGACAAGATTATTTGCAACCCATATTGCCTTACCGGCTCCATCGGCGTTTTCGGCATGTTCCCGAACTTCCAGAATTTCCTCAACAAAAGAATCGGTATAACCACCGACAATGTTCAGACCAACAAGAACGCCATGGGTGTAAACCTGATGAATGAACTGACTGATGACACCAAGAACTATTGGAGCAATCAGGTCAACGACATATACAAGACATTCATAGGCCACGTTTCAGAAGGCCGCAATATGACCACCACGGCAGTTGATTCCATCGGCCAAGGAAGAGTTTGGACCGGCGATGATGCCATAAACATAGGACTTGTTGATGAACTTGGTGGTTTAAACAGAGCTATTGAGGTTGCTGCCGAAATGGCAAAGATTGACAATTACAGAATCACCAATTTCCCAAAAGAGAAAGATATGACCGCCATATTTGCAGAGTTAATCTCCAACAACTCTGATGACGAAATATTTTTAACTTCATCACAACTTGGCATACTTTTTGA
>JAFYJP010000196.1 GCA_017538085.1 Bacteroidales bacterium
CCGTCATAGTCGCCCAAGTCGCTCAGAGGCATATAGGCATAGAGAAATTCAAGAGCTTCGCGTTCCTCAAGGGTCAGATTTTCGCCGTCAAGCACAGAAAACAGCACACTGTCGCGCCCATAAGCCATTTCACGTCTTTCAAGATAATCCTGATGTACTTGATTTCTATAGTCGGTATCAGTTATAAAATGTTTTACCTTATCAGTGCATGCAACAGATATCAAGGTGCAAACCAGTAATATAGGCAACAACTTCTTCATAGTAATAATGGTTTTTAGTCTGTTACTGAAAATTTGAAGATTGCATTGTGTGTATAAGTGTCTTTAGGACGGAGAACAGGCGACGGCCAGTCAATACTGTTTGGAGAATTAGGATAATACTGCGTTTCGGCAGCGAATGCCGAACGTTTGTTGTAAACGATGTCTTTCTTACCTTTCAGAGTGCCGTCCAGAAAATTGCCTGAATAGAATTGAATACCAGGAGCATCTGTATAAATTTCAAGGGTTATTCCCGTAGCAGGACACATAGCCGAAAGTGCGAGAATGCTGATGTTTCTGTTATTGTTCAACACGAAATTGTGGTCATAGCCAAGTCCGTTTCTAAGCTGGACATCATTTTCATCGATATCCCTTCCGATTGCTTTTGGCTTAGTAAAGTCGAAAGATGTGCTGTCAACCTTACGTATCTCATTGAAAGTCATAAATGTACTGTCAATAGGGGTAAAATTATCGGCATTGATGGTCAAGATATGGTCGAGAATATCAGTGCTGGGGGCTCCGGAAAGATTGAAGTAAGAATGGTTCGACATATTGACAATAGTCGGCTTGTCGGTCGTTGCCGAGTACGAAATTTTAATTTCATTGTCATCTGTGAGGACATATTTGACCTTGGCAGTTACATTTCCTGGGAAGTTTTCATCACCGTCAGGAGACAAATAAGTGAAAGTAACCTCATTATGCCCCACCTGATTTCCTTCCCACACTTTTCTGTCCCAGCCATTGATTCCACCATGCAGACAATGTCCGAAATTATTTATAGGCAACTGATAGTCAATGCCATCAATTGAAAACCTGCCTTTATCGATTCTGTTTGCATAACGTCCCACCACAGCTCCGAAATTATTGTCAGTGTTAACATAGTCATTGATATTGTCGAACCCCAGTACCACATCACGCATTATACCTTCTCTGTCAGGAACCATTACAGATACTATTCTGGCACCGTAATTTGTAAGGCACACTTCCATACCGTTGTCGTTATATAATCTGTACAGTTCCGTTTCAGAACCGTTCACATTAGCTTTGAATTTTTCAGGATTGAGACCTGATTGTGTAGTTTTTGTGCCACAGCATGTCAGCAAGACCGTCAACACAGCGAAAATAATTCTTTTCATTGTTATTCCTTATTTTATTCTCCGACATATTTCTTCCATTTGGCAATCACGCGCTGCATGTCATCAGGCAGGTCAGAGTCAAACTGCATGAGCTGATGTGTGGTTGGATGGACAAATCCGATGGTTTTAGCATGCAATGCCTGACGGGGAAGTATCTCGAAACAGTTATTCACAAATTGTTTGTATTTGGTAAAAGTCGTACCTTTGACTATAGTGTCACCTCCGTATGTTCTATCACCGAAAAGTGGGTGTTTTATATATTGCATGTGGGCACGTATCTGATGCGTACGTCCGGTTTCCAGACGGCATTCCACAAGTGTCACATAGTTGAAACGCTGCAGCACTCTGTAGTGGGTCACAGCATGACGTCCTTGCGAACCGTCAGGATACACTGCAACGACTCTTCTATCCTTTGCGCTTCTTCCAAGATTTCCCGTAATTGTTCCCTCATCTTCATCAAAATCACCCCAGACAAGAGCCTGATAACGTCTTTCAACAGTATGGTCAAAAAATTGTTTCGCAAGATATGTCTGCGCCACTTCATTTTTAGCCACCAGCAGCAATCCGCTGGTATCCTTGTCGATTCTATGTACCAATGCAGGGATTGCACCCTTGCCCTGTTCATTGAAATAATACGTAAGCGCATTCACCAACGTGCCGTCATAATTGGCGTATGACGGGTGGACAACCATACCGGCCTTCTTATTGACTATGATGACATCGTCATCTTCATAAACGATGTCAAGAGGGATATTCTGTGGGATGACCTCAGTATCACGAGGCGGCTTGGACATCAATATAGTGATGACATCCAACGGTTTAACCTTATAACTTGACTTTTCAGGCTTGCCGTTGACAAGCACACAGTCGGCCTTTGCAGCAACCTGGATTTTATTTCTTGATGCATTTTCAATCCTTGAGAACAGAAATTTATCCATTCTGAGCGGACTTTGTCCCTTATCTACAACAAAACGAAAATGTTCATACATTTCGTTGTCGGAGTCCTCATTTTCATGCAATTCTATGCCCTCAATATTTTCTTCCATCAATTATTTCACAATTATCATCTTGGCAACTGAAACGGTGTTGTTGCCACTCAAAGATTTAACTATGTATATTCCTTTTTCAAGACCTGTCACATCCATCTTATAAGGTAATGAAACATTATCGAACCTGCAGCACACATTACCACACAAATCATAAATTATCAAGGTATTGTCATATTCAGCACCTTGCAGGTCTGCTGTAACATACCCATTGGAAACAGGATTAGGATAAAGTCTCAACGTCTTATTATTCGATGAGACATCAACTATACCCTCTTCTTCCGGTGGAACGTCTCCAC
>JAFYJP010000197.1 GCA_017538085.1 Bacteroidales bacterium
ATACTGTGCGCGCCAATCAAATCTTCAAGCAATTAGAAACCGGCGCCAATACGTTCCAACAGTACATATTTGATACATGGAAAAGTATGGCAGATGCTTTCCGGGATGATTATCCTTCAGCCTATCATCTTCAGAAGGCTGCGTCTGATATTCAGGATAAGAATGTTAGAGAAATCCTGAGACAGTCGGCCATCAAGGCCCAGAAAGACTATTTGGAACAAGTTAATCTGGAAACAGAGAAGTCTGCCAAAAGGAGGTTGGCCATCGTTTGGTTGATCGTTGTATTGTTCTTGACTGTTACCCTGTTGTTTTTATTCTTGTTCAAACGTCGAAGAGAGAGAAATGCTCAAGAAAAAGAAGAACTGATTGATGCTTACAAGAGTTTAACAATGGAGCATTCGGCATTAATCACTCGCTATTCAAATCTGAGCGCGCAAGTAGATCGAATTGAAATGGAAAAAGCATCTGTTCGCAATAAGTATATTCAACTGTGTCAATCTCACTTTGGCCGTATCGGACAAATCAATGAGGTTTTGTATTACCATTCCAGAGAGAAAGATAATGAACTGTATAAGGAACTGAAAAGAGCAATTAGAAATATTGGAATGGACAATAAAAGCCAAGGTGAATTTGAACTTTTGCTGAATGAGACCTTCGACAATATAATGACACATTTCCGAGAGGCCTTTCCCAATAAAAAGCCACGGTACTATCAACTCGTCAGCTATCTGTTTGCCGGTTTCGGGTCCTCTACGATTTGTACCATCATCTCCGGCTTCCAAAAACATAATGTCCATGTGGAGAGATACCGACTCAAGCAAATGATTCAGAATTCGAACTCTCAATATAGTGAGCAGTTCTTGAGATTGCTTTCATAAAACGCTTGATATTAGGGGTTTATGACAAGGCCTATCGTTTTTGTGGGACGGGGGGGGGGTATAATATACTGAAAATCAATGCGTTATAAAATGATAGGTTTTATAGGCCTATCATTGACCAAAAATGGCCTTAGAAGTATCTCTGAGGCTGTTTTTGTGTCTTGTAATGATAGGTTTTATTTCATTGTTTACTGAAGATTGCCCAATAACTTTGCAATAAATAAATGAGAATGCTTATGAAACAATTAATTCTAACCCTAACGTTGACTCTCGCGTGCCTTCTTACCTTCCCATCTCAATCTTTTGCGCAGGACATTCCGGAAGATGAAGTAGGGGACGAAATAGTTATTATTAATCAGGATTTGATTGGGAATGGGCCTGCAAGGGATATAGTGCCTATCAGTGCCACGTTGTTCCGCCTGTCTGGTTATGTTGAAGTAGGGTTCCTTAGTTATTTAGGCGTCGTTACCATTACATTGAACAACTTGACTACGGGAGGAACAGCAACGATGCAGATAAACTCCACGTTCGGCGAAGCCGTTATTCCCGTAAGCCTAGGAGCTGGCAATTACCGTATCGACTTTTGTAGTTCATATAGCAACTACTATGGATACTTCATCTTTAATTGAGCGAGATCTATCCTGTCTTCAATCAAAGGATAACAAGGGTGTTAATTACAAAAATTTCATTCTATGAAACACTTTTTCCATTATTTTCTTGTGTTGATGATAGTTATTTCCGCCTGTGATACTTTGGGCCAAAGAGAGGATATTCGTTTTGATGCGAAAGACGGTTCAGATCCATTATAAATCAAAATTAAAGTTTTTTAATATGAAAAGGTTGTCATCCATAATTCTGATAGCCATGATAATGTTCATGGCATGTACCGAGATATGTCCTGTTGCTGATACAAATGAAAATCACAGATCAAGTACGCTCACGAAAGTCAATAATGGCGCTGCTTCGTCAAGATTTGAGGGAACATACTGGGCAGACCGTGACAGTCTGATGAATGAAATGGTATTAAGTGAAGATGGTGATGAGAAATTGAGACTATGTCAAATTGACGAGAATGATCTCGTTGCAATGTCCACAAAAGACCTTGTCAAGGCGTGCTTCGATTATCCTCTTGCATTCGACATTTTCCTGAATAATGATGAAATGTATGCAACCAGATTCTATGTTGAACACTTTAATGGATTGAGCGAATTGTTATCACGCGAGGACGCCATCCATGAAATGATTCTTTTCTATGCTTCACTTGATTCAGGCCAAGATGCTTCGTCAATGAGAGAAGCCTATTATGACAGGGTGCTTACTTGTAAGTCTTTTCGTGACAAGATGACGGATGTAGAAAGAAACGAACTGCTCAGAATAGTTTCTTCCAGGTATGAGAGAATTTGTAACAGCAGATCGAATGTGGTCTCAACTGCAAGAAAAAAGGACTTGGAAACCAGCCTGCGGGATGGACTGGAACCCTATCTGGGTGAGCCCAACGGATTTACTCAACCGAGTTATTCGCAAACCACCACGCATACCCCTTTCGGCAAGACCGTTACATGTTATGTGGCAAACAACGATTATACATCCGCAGAAAAGGATTCCATAGCCTTGCATATTACCTTGACATACAGTAATATAACCATTCTGGATCCGGCAACATTTTCTTATAATTGTCATGTATATGCTTGGTTGAACAGCAGTTCGTTATGGATGTACGGGACGCAATTGCAATACTTTTATACCGACGATCTTTACACCTCATGCCCGGAAGAAGCATACTCAATAGTGTACTACAATGGAGACCATTCTGCCCTCCATTATAACGGCACCAGCTTCAGTTATTATACGTCAAAATGGGGCTCAGGTCCTCTCATAAAACATGCTCCGACCAACGTACCAGCAAGTTATCAGCCGTCAAACCGAACGTATTATAAGAAGATACCGTTTTCCATAACCGGTCCGGACATGTATGTCGTCGGTACGGAATACACGTATACTGTCACCCCGTACCTGTCGTATGCAACTTATGATTGGAGTATCGAACAAAACAGCAACACCTACCAGATTGTCAGCATAAATGATAATGTCTTGAAAATCAAATTCCTTAACAATAACCTTTTTTCATTGCTGTCCACTAAAAGTTGTGGACGTAGTTTAAAGTTAAAAATCAAATAACGTGGGTTCATAGAACCCGTTCAGTTCTTTGTCAAGATTGAAGTTAGATTTGTTGAAAAGGTCTTTGAGCGGCGTGGTATCAGTGAGCGAGATTCCAAGAACCTGAAGCACTTCATAAACCGATCGGTCTAGTTTCAACTTGTGCTGGACAATGGCGACCAGGCAGTATGCAATGATGGCCGAGTAGATCTGGATCCGGACTGCATTTTCGGAGTCTCCCCAGAACTTCTTGATCTTCAGGTGCTGCTTCAACCATTTGAAGAACAGTTCCACAGACCAACGGTTTTTGTAAAGAAGAGCAACTTCTAATGAGCTGATATCCATGGCGTTTGTAATGAATGTGAGCTCTCGGTTTTGATCTTCGTCAAAGTAGGTGACACGCCTCAATATCTTCGGGTATTGCTTCGAAGTGTTGTATACCGTCAACTCGATCTCCGCATCGGACAGGACGCCTTTGGGCATCCGCCTCTTCCATTTGACGGCCTTGAACTTGAGGTTCTTCTTGGCCCGGACAACGAAGAAAGCGCCGATGGCGTCGATTCGAAAAAGTTGTTCGAAGAAGTTGTAACCGCGGTCGAAGATGTAGTATGCACCTGCTTCAAGCGGGATCTCCGGCATCACCTTCATATCGTTCACCGAAGCCGGTGTGATATGAAAGAAGGCCGGCACTTGGGTCTCGATGTCGTACAGAGTATGGACTTTTACACCGCCCTTCTTCCGACGGAACGTAGCCCAGGTGAACACTGCAAGGCAAAGGTCAATGGTTGTCGAGTCGAAGGCATAGACATTCCCGCCAAGGTTGAAGATCTTCTTAACTTTCAGAGTACGAGCCTGTTCAACGAGATGATATGCATACTCTTCGAAGATATGGTAGTCCCTGTTTTGGTTCGCTTTAGCAAGATTGCTCCGTGTGACCGACTTGCCGAAGCCGAGGTGGTAAGCCTTGCTGCCGTGAGCCTCGATGGAGATGATCAAGTCCCTCAGGCTTTCTCTTCTGGAAAGTTGACCGAACATAAGAACGAGCAACTGATTCCAACAGGTGAAGCTCTTTACATAGCTGTCTCCTAGATACTTAGAGACGATATAATTGAACTTATTCCTGTCAAGAAAGGAAACTAATTGAGCAAAAACATACTTCTGATTATGCATAAGTGCCTGATTTTCCGGCAAATATACAATTGAAATCCGTTGAACTCAAAAACCCTTGTAACTATCTAATTATCAATACTTTCAAAGAACTTTTATAAATTTTTAGTGGACACTAATGA
>JAFYJP010000198.1 GCA_017538085.1 Bacteroidales bacterium
AATCTTAATTTCGACCATGCGCCTGCGCTTGATATTTACAATTCGGTGGCGAAGGTCAGAAATGTGAAAAATATTTTCATCGGTAGCGGAATCCGATATGATATGTTTTTCCCTCATGACCAGTCGAAGGCTGTGCAGTACAGTACTTTGAAATATGCCGAAGAAATAATAGTCAAGCATACTGGTGGCAGACTCAAGGTGGCCCCTGAACATTGTTCGACCGATGTGCTCAAACTGATGCGTAAGCCTACATTTGCGTGTTTCTACAAGTTCAAGGCATTCTTCGACAAAGTGTGTGAGAAACACAAAAAGAATTATCAGTTGATTCCTTATTTCATCTCCTCACATCCGGGATGCAATGTGGTAGATATGGCACGGCTTGCCGTTGAAACAAAAAAAATTAACTACAAGCCTGAACAGGTTCAAAGTTTCACTCCGACCCCGATGACACTTGCAACAACCATGTACTATACCGGCATCAATCCTATGACTGGTGAGAAAGTCTTTTCGGCGAAGAGAATAGAGGACAAGGATGTGCAGCGTCTGTTTCTCTTCTGGTATCTTCCCGAGAACCGCAAAGCCATCATTGACATTTTGCGTCGTACCGGTAATGAGAAGTATATCAAGTTGTTGTACTCGTATTAATCTTAGGCCTCTTCGGTTTCCACTTCTTCACCTTCGTTGAATTTCATCCTCACTTCGGTGATGCCGTCACCGCCATTTTGGATTGACGCATCTTTAAAATAGGCAACATCGGGTATCTTGGACAGATAGTCGCGTATCAGCTTGCGTAGCACGCCGTTTCCACGTCCGTGCAATATGCTGAAACTGCGGATGCTTAACATTATCACATCGTCCATATAGTGTTCGATTTCGTATAATGCCTCATCGGCACGCAACCCCCTGACATCTATGGTTGTGGTGAACGTATAGGCTTTTTCATTGAGCTCCTGGACAAACGAATTGAAATTATTGTTGCTGTTTCTGCGAACCGGCTTTGCGCCTTGGTGAAGATGCAGGTCTTCGAGCTTGACTGACATGGCGAGATTGTCGAACATAACTTTCGCTTCTTTCCCCTTTATTTCTACGATTTCTCCGACTGTTTCGGAATTGTAGGCGGTGACGAGACTGCCGACTTCAAATGTGTCTTTTTGTCCTGTTGTCTTTTGAGAAGATAATTTGGCTTTATCTGGAAAATCGTTTTTCAATTTCTCAAATTTCCTGTTCCTGTCGGCAATGGATGTATCCTGAACTATTTCCTTGATTTTATCATCTTTAAGCTGTTGTTTTTCCCTTTCGGCCTTGTTGATTTCAGATAGTTTTTTGCGAATCTTGTTGGGGATTTTCACGTTTTGCTGGATGGGGATAGGGCTGTCGCCGACATTTTCTGTCTCATTTGCTTCATTCAGGGCTTCTTTTTGTTGTTTCTCAAATTTCTCCCTGATTCTTCTGGTTTTTTCCTTTTCAGCCTGAGCTTCTTTGATTTCGCGTATTGTGTTCTCAATGAGTCGGTTGGAATTGTTAATTATATCAGAAGCCTCTGCCTTGGCTTTTTTGATTATGTCTTTTTTCGACTCGTCGATTTGCTTCAGCTGTTTGGTGTATTTGTCGATTATTTCCTTCAGGAAGTCATCGGCAACACGCAGTTCCTCTTTCTCTTTTTCAATCTGTTGCTTTTCTATTTCGAGTTCTTCGAGCATCTGGTCGTAGTTTACTTGTGCCGAAGCTTCAGATTTTGTTGCGGCTTTGTCGAGCAGTTCCGAAGGAAATCCTACGCGGCGTGCGATTTCAAAAGTGTATGAGCTGCCTGGCCTTCCGATTGCCAGTTGAAACAGCGGTTTGATTTCTTTCTTGTCGAACAGCATTGCACCGTTGAAGAGGCCTTCCTTTTTGCTGGCAAGTTGTTTGATGCTGGCAAAGTGGGTCGTTACGACACCTTTTGCACCGAGTTCGCATAGTTGTTCGAGAGTTGCTTCGGCAATGGCGCCGCCAAGTTGAGGCTCGGTTCCGCTTCCGATTTCATCGATTAGTATCAGTGTGGAATGGTCAGCATTTTCGATGAAGAATTTCATGTTGTTGAGATGGGATGTGTATGTGCTCAGGTCATTCTCAATGGATTGTTCATCGCCTATGTCGATGAAGATATTTCTGAATATGCCCATCTCGGAATTCTCATTGGCAGGGACGAGCAATCCGCATTGCAGCATATACTGAAGCAATGCCACGGTTTTGAGCGCGATGGATTTGCCGCCGGCATTAGGTCCTGAAATCACAAGTATTCTGTTCTTTTCATCAAGCTGTATGTTCAACGGTACTATTTGGCGGTTTTGGCGTTGGAGTGACTGAAGCAGAATAGGGTGTTGTGCCCTGATTAAATGAATGCAGGGTATGTTGCTCAGTATGGGCTTGAATGCGGAGACTGAAAGTGCATAATTGGCCTTGGCACGCAGAAAATCAATGTACGACAGATAGTTGTCCATGTTGATTATGGATGGGATTTCCGGGCGCAGCAAGATGGTAAAGTCACGCAGAATCCTTACTATTTCCTGTTTTTCTTCACTTTCTAGTTCGCGGATGTTGTTGTTGATTTCGAATATCTCATCAGGTTCGACATAAAGGGTCTGACCGGTTGAAGATGAATCGTGGATGAAACCGCGCATCATGCGTTTGTTTGCCGCAGGTATTGGTATGACTGCGCGTCCGTCACGGATGCTTATTTCGCTGTTTTCCTTGACGATACCGGAAGCCTTCGCCGATTTCATGATTACGGCAATCTGTTTTTCGGCACGTTTTTGTTCACGGACAATCTGTTGACGTATCTCAAACAATTTGTCGGAGGCATTGCTGCGTATTTCTCCCGCATCATCAATGATTCTGATTATCTGTTGTATTATTGCATGCGTGTCAAGGTCATGGTTCCAAAGACTGTAAAGTAGTGGAAAATCTGTCCTGTTGGCATTGAAGAACTTGATGCAGTCTTGGAAAACCATCATTTCCATCTTCAGGTCGGCAAGAGTGTGCTGTTCAATAATAGAACCTTCTTCACTTATTCTTACAATGTCATGAATGCATTCCGGAAATTCATTGAAATGAAATTCGGAACGGGAAAGTAGCAGCAGTCTCATTTCTTCTGTCTCCGACAGCATTCTTTCAATGTCAATGCAGTCATCTGAAAAAGACATGTAATTAACAATCTTCCTACCTCCTGAAGTTATGCACAGACTGGTAATCTGTTGTCTTATATGGTCAAATCCTATTTTTTGTTCAAACGAGTTCGGATATATCATCGGCAGTTTATTAAAAATGCAAAATTACTATTTTTATGGTCATCTATGATTTTTTTGTGTCTGAAAATTGTCATACGGCTTCAGAATTCATCCTGATTTGTCGTTTATAGAATTCAGTATTTGACTTATACTTGTAATCCGGAATGCAAGTGAATGTTATCCTCGTATGGCTCAACAAAGTAAATAGTTTTACGACTTTGTGTGTATGAGAAAAAAACATTATTATTTTATTTATAATATTTAATAAAAACAATTATATTTGCATTTCTTAAACTAAGTGTGTTTAATGAAAACTAAGGAAGAAATAGTTGCCAATTGGTTAGTAAGATATACAGGGACACCGTTGGATAAGTTCGGTGAATATATCTTGTTGACAAATTTTCAGAAATATGTGGAAATTTTTGCGCAGGAATATAATGCCTATATCAGAGGCCTTGACAAAACCATGCCTAATGTCACTGAAGACAACATTACAATGATCAACTTTGGTATGGGCAGTCCAAATGCAGCAACCATCATGGATTTGCTTACAGCCATTCATCCCAAGGCTGTACTTTTCTTAGGGAAGACAGGGGGTGTTAAGGATCAGAATAAGGTTGGCGATTTAATACTTCCGCTTGCTGCCATTCGAGGTGAAGGCACTTCAAACGACTATTTCCCTCCTGAGGTTCCAAGCCTTCCAGCATTTAGCCTTCAGAAGGCAATCTCTCAAACCATTACCGATTATGGAAGAGACTATTGGACAGGAACCGTATATACCACAAACCGCAGAGTTTGGGAACATGATGAGAATTTCAAGGAATATCTGCGAAAGATAAAGGTCATGGCAGTCGATATGGAAACTGCAACGCTCTTTTCAGTCGGTTTTTACAATTCCATTCCGACAGGTGCTCTGCTGCTGATTTCCGACAAGCCTATGGTTGAGGAGGGTATCAAAACCGAAGCCAGTGATCGGGCAGTCACTGATAAATATGTCACCGAACATGTGAAAATAGGTAGGGATTCGCTTATGCACTTGATTACCAACGGTATAGCTGTTAAACATTTGAAATTCTAATAATGAAGTTTGAGGAAATAGTCACAAGCATTAAAAACAGGAATTTCAGTCCGGTTTATTTTCTGTCAGGTGAACAGCCGTATTATATTGACCGTATAAGCGATATGTTCGAGAATGAAGTGCTTGACGAATCGGAACGCGATTTTAATCTTGTAGTGCAGTATGGCTATGACGTCAAACCTCAGGATATTATCCATCAGGCACGGCAGTATCCGATGATGTCAACTTATCAGGTGATGGTTATAAAGGAAGCGCAGAGTATCAAGAAAATAGAACAGCTCGAACCCTATATTGATAATCCCACACCATCGACCTTGCTTGTGTTATGTTTCAAGTACAACAAACTTGACGGACGAACCTCATTTGCAAAGAAAATCAAGTCAAAAACCGTTTTCTTTGAAACACCTAAGTTTTACGACAATCAAATTCCCGACTGGATAATCGGGTATTGTCACAATAAAGGTTACAGCATGAATCCAAGGGCAGCACTGCTTTTGGGAAGCTATCTTGGAACCGACCTCCAGAAAATATCGAATGAATTGGAAAAACTCTTCATAGCTTTGCCTAACAAGAGTTCAATTGATGAATCCGACATAGAGAAAAATGTGGGAATCAGCAAGGATTTCAACGTGTTTGAGCTTCAGAATGCCATTGGCTCAAAGAATGAGCACAAGGCTATGCAAATAGCGATGTATTTTGCCGACAATGAGAAAGCCGGTCCTATGCCTATGATAACCAGCGTTCTGTATGGTTTCTTCGCCAAGCTGATGAAATATCATTTCATCCACGACAGGTCAAGTGCAACGTTGTCGAAAGCTCTCGGCATTAATCCATATTTTCTCAGAGATTATTCAGCTGCAGCTTCGAATTATCCCCCAAAATCCATATCTGCAATATTTCTTCTGCTTGAAGAGTATGATGTGAAAGGAAAGGGTGTGGATAATAATTCCACAACCCAAGGGGAACTTATCAAGGAATTGGTTTATAGAATTATAAATGTTTAGACCGCTATGATAACGAATCAGAAATCATTAAACAAGACAATCCTTGGCATTGATACTGGGACATTGAATTTCGGGTATTGTGTCCTACGCAAGGAAAGTGCAAAATATACGGTCTATACCAATGGCATTCTCGACCTGCATGATTTGGAGGACCAAATTGAGAAAAACAAAAGGATTTATGGATTTCTATCATCGTTGTTTGAAACGTACGATATAGACGAAATGGCAATTGAAATTCCTGTATATGGCAAAGACCCTCAGTCTATGCTGAAACTTGGCAGGGTGTTGGGCTGCTGTATAGGATTTGCCATTGCACATAATTGCCAGATATGGGAATATCCTCCCAAGAATGTGAAGAAAGTCATCACTGGCAATGGAAATGCGGCAAAGCAGCAGGTTGCCTACATGGTGTCGAAGATTCTTAATATTCCTTTTGTTGAAAAGTCGAAATATGATGACATGGATGCCACCGCTATTGCACTGTGTCATGCTTATAATCTTAGCGGAGTGCCTATGATGAGTTCAAAAAAGTCATGGGACAGATTTATTAAGGATAATCCGGATAGAATTTTATGAAATATTAAACTTAATTATTATGAGGAAATTATTATTATCGTTAGTGGTTTTGATGACTTTCAGCCTTTACGGCTTCAGCCAGAATGAGGTTGTGACCGATGTCATTGAAAAGGAACTGCGCGAAGAAATGGCAGTTCGCGGCAGTAATGAACTTATCAGTGTGAACATCGTTATGAAAGCACAGTACGACCAGCAGGAAATGCGTCGCAAATCAAGTGTTTACACTACTAAGGCTGAAAAGAGGAACTTCGTTGTAAACGAACTCAAGAGTTTCTCTGAAGCAACCCAGTCATCTGTACTGGATGAAATCAAGAATCTGAGCAAAGCATATTCGGTAGAGAACGTAAGAACATTTTGGATTGCCAATATGATTACTTGTGAAGTGACAAAGGACGTTATCGAAGAACTTGCTTTGAATGATGACATTTTGATTATTGGTTTCAATAGGGAACAGTACATGCTTTTTGATGATGAGACACCTGTACCTGCCGAAGGTACTAAGGGGCTGACTCAAAACATTATCCAGGTTAATGCTGATGATGTTTGGGAAGCCGGATATACGGGAGAAGGTGTGGTAGTTGCCGTTGTTGATACCGGTGTCAACTATAACCATCTTGACCTTGCCGACCATTTGTGGGATGGTGGTCCCGAATTTCCTCATCATGGCTGGGATTGTGTCAATAATGACAACAATCCTATGGATGACCATGGTCATGGCTCTCACTGTTCCGGCACTGTCTGCGGTGACGGTACGGCAGGGACTCAGACAGGTATGGCTCCTGATGCAACACTTATGTGCGTCAAGGTGTTGAATTCCAGCGGTAACGGTGACTTGGCAGGAATTACGAGTGGCGTTCAGTTTGCTGTGGAGCACGGTGCTGACCTTTTCAGTATGTCTTTGTGCTTTGCAGGCGGCGGTAACCAATCTGAAAAAATAGCTTTCAGAAATGTCTGTATCAATACTCTTGAAGCTGGTGTCGTTGGTGCTATCGCAGCTGGTAATGAAGGTAATAGTCTCGGTCAATATCCTGTACCTAATAATGTGCGTCTTCCTGGTAACTGTCCACCACCTTGGCTGCATCCTGATCAGACAATTCTTGGCGGTACATCTTGTGTGGTTTGTGTTGGTGCTGTCGATTATGACGATGCCGCTGCCTACTTTACGTCCCATGGTCCTGTAACATGGCAGTCAATTCCTGGTTTTGAGGACTATCCATATAATCCTGGAATTGGTCTGATACGTCCTGATGTCAGTGCCCCTGGCGTTAATATTGTATCATTAAACTATTCAGGAAATAACGGCTATACAACCATGAGTGGTACATCAATGGCAACACCATGCGTTGCTGGTGTTATGTGCTTAATGCTCTCGAAGAATAATGAGCTAACACCTGCAGATGTAGATGAAATACTTGAGACTACCGTTGTTCCACTGACTGATACAAAGAGCAATATCACGGGAAGTTGCCGTATCGATGCTATGGCTGCAGTCGATGT
>JAFYJP010000199.1 GCA_017538085.1 Bacteroidales bacterium
GATGTGTGTCAAATGTGGAATCGATGCTTATATACGAGATATGTGCATCAGTGATAACGTATTTGTTTTTAAGCGTGCAGGATGTAATTAGTGTACATGCTGCAAGAAACAATATGATGAGACTTATTCTGTTTGTTTTCATTTTTTTTTGGTATAAAAAAAAGATTTAATATCTTGTTTAATCATGTTCATGCAAAAGTATTTTGCAATCCAAACTCTTCCGGTCATAAGTTGTTTGAATGTTTTGTTTGTTTTTATCTGTGTGTTTGACTTTTTCCTCTTACTGCTCTTGGATTCACTTTGCTCTCTTAACATTTTATCGGTGCAGATTTGTCCGACTTTGGATATGAAGTCGGCCAGATGATGACCTCTGACAAACAGATATACCGTATCGGGAGTGACACCAAGATCTTTACATAATTTTTCTTCTTCTTCGATGTTGATATCCGGATAGTCATGTTTAATGTTGTTTAATCTGGAGGTCACCCTTTGCTGAATCTTGTCGAGTATGAACTTGCCGTTGTCGATTAGCTGCCATTCACTGATTCTGCCCTTGAAAGTTATAAGATTGTTGAATGGAATTACGTCAAGTTCTTCGCTGCCTATACGGAGAAAATACTGGTGCCAGATAAACAGCGGATATACGATGTTCGAATAGTCTTTGAGGAACAATTCGAAATTGAACACGGGATTTTGTGCTCCTGTCATTATCTTGCAGATGTATGACAGATGAGGGGCGTAACAATAATGATTTTCAATGGAATAGGCGTAAGTCTGGAAAACAAAGTCATTAATGGTCAGATTATCGGTGTGTTTCAGATATCTGTTGTCGCTATCGATACAGATAAAAAAGTGTTTTGAAAGGTAAGGCAGGTAGTTCATGCAATGTGTGGAACCGCTTGCCTCATTGCCTGACAGTGATTTGGAGTAATAAATGAAATGAAACTTTCCGCTGGGGTAGAAGCGATGTAATATCTGCCCCCAGAAACTGATATCACTTTCACCTTCCACATGGACTGTAGCCGTATATCTGCGAATAATAGCACTGTTCGCAAAGTTATTGGCAGCACGTCTGTAGAAGTCGTTTTTTGCAGCAGGATCGGCAATCATTATATTTCAGTTGTAAAGTCCTCGATAAATTGAAGTTTGTCCTGCCATCCGTTGCTGAAAATGTTGGGGGAGTGTGTTGTGATGAAAAGTTGACAGTTAGGGTTGATTTGACGTATAATGTCAATGAGTTTTTCCTGCCATTCGATATGAAGTGAATATTCTGGCTCGTCAAGGAACAATGCGTATGGTTTCTTTCTCGTAAGGAAGACTTTGTATAGAAATGTAAGCATCTGTTTTTCACCGAGTGACAGACGTTGCAGGGAGACTTCCTGATTGTTGACGTCAAGAAATCTTATGTCCGAAAGGTCATGTTCGTCAAGTCTCTTTTTGGTGTTATGAAACAATGAGTTGATTATTTTTGAAAACTCAGTCAGTTCTTTGTATGCACTCACAGGCTCTGTGGCGATGAGATTCTTCAGACGCATGATGATGGGATCGAAGGATGTGTCTTCACGGTTGAGTTTTGCTGATAGTGGTATCGGCATGTCTGCAGGTTTGCCGCTTCTGCTGTCAATGACGTAATTGTCAATATGCACCGCTATATAATCGAGGAAGAAATTGGCTTTTATTTCTTCCGGTCGATTGAGACAGGTATATATTGCGTTGAGAATAGTGCTTTTCCCGCTGCCGTTGATACCTACTATTATATTGACGTCAGGAGCAATGTTTTCCCATTGGACGTTGTAGATATTCCACAGCTTTTTTATTTCGACTTTGTGTATGATGTTATTCATAGTATTGATTCTTATATGGTCGCAGCAACTGTAGTTATTGCTTTTACTTTTTGTCCTATATTGATTTTAATATCCGATTCGAGAGGGATGAACAAATCGACTCTGGACCCGAATTTGATAATACCGAGTTCATCGCCTTGTCTTATGGTTTCGCCAACTTCTTTGTTGTTGACTATTCTTCGAGCCATTATTCCCGCTATCTGATTGACCATAACTTCTTTGCCATTGTTGAGGCGTATCACTGTCTTGCAGAATTCGTTGAGTTCCGAAGATTTCGGATTGCGTGCGGGATAATTTTTGCCGTCATTGTGGAGTTTCCAGACTATCTTACCTGCTACTGGAGCCCAATTGACGTGAACGTTGTAAATGCTCATAAATACAGAAATCTGAAGCATTTCGGCTTTGAAATAGTCCTTTTCAAAGACTTTTTCGCAGGCAACCACTTCCCCGTCTGCAGGTATGTATATCGCGTTCTCATTAATACTGCACTTTCTGTCAGGGTATCTGTAGAAAAATACAATAATAAGTGTGAAAAGGAACAATAAGCATGACAATACAATAAGAACGAGGTTATTTTCTTTTTGTGCTATAGTGATGGCTGATGATAACAGTGTGAGTATCAGTAATAATGCAGCTATTTGTTGTCCTTCTTTGTGGATTTTCATGGCTTTAGTATAAAACAGTTAGAAGAAAGATAATAATGCATGGTACTGAAAGCAGAAATGAGTCGAATCTGTCGAAGGCTCCACCGTGACCTGGCATAAGGTTGCCAGAGTCTTTTATGTCTGCGGTACGTTTAAGTTTAGATTCGAACAGGTCGCCCAAAGTCCCGGTTAAATAAGTGATGAGACAGAATAGCAACCAGAAAAGCCATTGATTTATACCTACTTGTATGTTAAACAGATATGAAAGAATAATTGATGTTATGATAACAAAGATGAGGCCTCCGAAGAAACCTTCCCACGTTTTGTGCGGTGATATTTTTTTTGCCATCGGATGTTTTCCACATAGAGAACCGATTATGTATGCGGTTGCATCTCCAATCCATATTGTTGCGAGCAGACAGTATGGCATGAAATACGATACTTGTCCCATTTTTTCGGAAAACTGTGGAAGTGTATTGAACAATATGAATGGAACTGTAAGGTAAAATAATGCAAATATCTTGAAAATAAAGGGCTTTTCAGGATAGTTGTTTTGCATCATCAGCAGA
>JAFYJP010000200.1 GCA_017538085.1 Bacteroidales bacterium
AATTTCAGATTTTAGGTCCTCAATACATTTGTTGCCTTTTTCAAGTCGATCCTGAAGTTTTGAATTGGCGCTCACTTTTTCAGCTTTACTTGCCTTATTATCATTAAGACTGATTATTTTTTCAAGATATTTCACCTTTTCGTTGAGAGCATCGGTCTTTTCAAATTCCGATTTGGCTCTTTCAAGTTGGGACGATATTTGGTTTAAGATTTCATTTTTTTCACTAATTAATTTCTCGATGTTTTCTTTTGCATTATTGTTAGTCTTTAGTGCGTTATTTGTACTGTCGAGAAGCGAAATGTTCGATTTGAATAGACTTTCACATTTGCGCAAATCACTGATATCCTTTTCTTTGGAGGAAATTTCCTCTGACCTGTTTCTGAGCTGTGACATGGTCTCAAGCTTGGTTTTAAGTTCAGAAAAATTCTCTTTGATTTCATCCATAGTTGTTATTTCGGCACCTATTGTGTCTATTTGTCCTATAATATTTGCTTGCTCTTCATTAATAGCTTGAAGTTCGGATATTTCCTTATCTATGTTTTCCTGGCTGACATCCTGAAGCTGACTGAGTTGTCCTTCAAGTGTTTTGATTTCGTCATTTGTGGTGTCATAAAGTTTTTTAGCTTTTTCGTACAGGTCGTAGTCTTTAAGCTCCGGGAAAATTTCCATCATCATATCAGCGCGCTTTTTGCCGCCAAGTTGAAGAAACTCCTGAAATTTGCCTTGTGGGATTATTACAATTCGACGGAAATTGTCAACCGAAAGTCCAATGATAGCGGGAATAGTATTTATATCAATTGCATTCCATTCGCTTCCATTTTTCTTGTAGAGATTTTTTGTAGGAGGAGTTATATCATCGAAATTTTTTTTGTTTCGTTTCGATTCAACAGTGACCTTATATATTTCGTTGCCCGCTAAAAACTCGAAATCGATGAACATTCTGTCGGACATGAGATTCATCATGTTGTATTTGAAGTTGCTGCCACCGAGACGTTCCGAACTGCCATAAAGTGCATAAATAATCGCTTCAAGGATAGCGGATTTCCCGCTGCCGGTAGCTCCGAAGATTCCGAACAGTTTTTCCTTGGTTAATTTCGTAAAATCAATGCTTTGTGCTTTCTGGTAGGAATATATTCCTTCTATTGTCAATTTTATGGGTATCATTGTTGTGAAATTATTTCATTAAACAAATCAATTAATGACTGGTCAGGCTCGCCGCCTTTCATTTTTGTGAAATATGACTTGAACAATGCAGTTTTGTCAGTACGGATGCTGCTTATCAGATTTCCTGCCGACAAAGTGTCGCTTGTAGTTTTCACCTGTGGAATTATGGCTACAATTTTATTGCTTGCATCATAAAGCATTTGTTTATCTGAATGTGATAAGTAATTGTCAGACACTATGGTAAGTTCAACCCAACAATTTTGGTTTTCTTTAAGCCAATTTGTCGCATCCAGAATGTTGTTGAAAGTCATTCTTTTTAGTTTGCGACCAGATTCAAGAGGGATTTTGTTCACTGAAGGCTCTTTGTTTGGCTCAATGTCGGAAACGAGTACGAATTTGTCTTGGTTGGTTTCTGCAAAACTGTATTCGAGCGGACTTCCGCTGTACCATATATTTTTGTCGCCGACCTTTTTGCATTGATGCAGATGTCCGAGTGCGGTGTATTGTATCTGTTTGGGGATATTGTATGAGAAAATCGCTGAAGTTCCACCTACATTGACAGCATTTTCGTCGTCAGGTTCCTTAACATCGGTATCATTTTCGTTGTTGATGACGAACTGATGGGCGATAAGTATGTTTACTCCTGCATTGTCACAATACATGTCCGCTGCTTTCTGCCACATATTCTGAAGTTGGTTGCGCAGTGCCTTCTGCTCCTCGTCTTCAGTCACTCCGAGATAAGCTTGGAGACGTTCCTGATTGGTGAAAGGAGTGTGTAATATTCTGATGGGAGCCAAATATCCTGGAATCTTAATCTCCATGAATCCTTGATCTATTTTTGTAATTTGGAATTTCTTTTGGATATATGCATTGTCAGGTATTGAATTAGGGTAGCCGAACATGAAAATCCCTGAGACCTGGGCAAGCACTTCAGGCGATTCCACTCTGTCGGGAGAGTCGTGATTTCCTGCTATTGCTATTACAGGACGCTGCCCGTTATTTGAAAGCTCATATAAGGTCTGATATAAGAGCTGCTGAGCCTCACTCGAAGGATTATACGTATCGAAAAGGTCACCGGCAACGACAACCATGTCAACATTCTGTTCATCAGCAATGGTGACAATTTCGCGCATAACCTTCCTCTGCTCTTCGATTCTGTCGAAATTGTTAAGTTTTTTCCCGAGATGCCAATCTGATGTGTGTAATAAACGCATTTCTTGTAAAGTTTCTGCAAATTTAGTTAAAAATAAAGATAAAAATCAACTAAGAACATAAATTTACTTATTTTTGTAGTTTAAATTTTTTTTAGAAAATAATTAAACATAATCATAAGATGAAAAGATTTATTTCTGTATTTGCATTGTCATTTTTGATGACATTATTTGTTGTGGCCCAGGAAGTTACGCTTAACTTTGAATATCCTCAGGTCAAACAGAACGGTAACTATATCGAATTGGTTTATTCCAACTGTTTTGATGTTGCCGCTCCCGGATATCCGGTCATTCCATTCTATCAGTACAACATTCTTGAGAAACAAAACAACGTTTCGGGAAAGGTACTTGTCAAGTCGGTTGAATATTATGACGAAGAAATAGAAGGACGTCTTTTGCCGGCGGGCAAACCTATTCCTATTTCACATCCTTCAGATGTTGTGGACAGAACTGAAAATGCTGAGATATACGGCTCCAAGTCAGCTTATCCTGCCGAAAACGTATTTGGTTCAAACACTCAGTTTCTGAGAGGCCACGGAATAACCACGGTTAAAATTTATCCTGCGGTATATTATCCTTCCGAAAACATTGTAAGATGCATCAAAAGCATTACATTTGAAAACACCTCCAAGGCTCAGAAAGCCGAGATGAATGCTTATAACGATGCCGAGACGATGAGACGTATCGCTGACATTGCTGACGATTCATCTGCATTGTCATCATACACTTATCCGGAAAGGAAATCCACTGATTACGACATGCTTTTCATTACATCCGAAACATTGCTGTCAGCTTTACAGCCATACATCAACTTCAAGACAAATCAAGGCTACTATTGCGCTGTTGAGCTTACAGAGAACATTTATCAATATTATCAAGGCAATGACAGTCAGGAAAAAATCAGAAATTGTGTCAAGGATTATTACAATAACTATGGGATAGACTATCTTATGCTTGTAGGCGAT
>JAFYJP010000201.1 GCA_017538085.1 Bacteroidales bacterium
ATATGTTGATCAGGTTGCTGCCGGAAGTGTTTATTCCGTTGTCTTTGGGTATGTATGGACCTGCAAATACAAAGACAAGGGCGATGATGGCCAATATCCTCAAGCCCAATATAATAAGCTGTTTTAATCGTGATACTTTTCTGCGTTCGACATTAAGTTCCTTCAACAAATCAACGTTGGTGAAATAGGTGTTTTTCAGTTTTCTGAACTGAAATATATGTACGATGATTGGTATCAGTATGGCTGATAAAGCCCATAAATAATTAGGATTTGCAAACTGCATCTTTGTTTTTTTTTGTTTGTTGTGTTAATCCGTCGTTAAGGCAGTTTCAATGCTGTTAAGAAGAGTGTCAATTCCGGACTTCCTCTCGGCGGAGGTTGGGATTATCTCCGGCTTGTCGGAACGGGATGTTTCACCTCTGCCGTCAAACAATTTTGTCAGCAACTTCTGAAATGATGCGACACTGCGGTCAACGGCTGCATTGGATAGCTTGTCGCATTTGGTCAGCACAAAGGCAACTGGCAGGTTGAGGTCAAGGACATTGTCAATGAATATTGAATCTATTTTCATCATCTCATGTCGGGAATCGAGGAGTATAAACAGTTTTCTCAGCTGTTTCCGGTCGATTATGTACGATGAAATCATCCGTTCGATTTTATTTCTTTCACTCTGTGGCACTTTAGCAAAGCCATATCCGGGAAGATCGACGATATACCATTCTTTGTTGATGAGGAAATGATTTATTAGTCTGGTCTTTCCGGGAGTGGAAGATGTCTTGCAGAGGTTTTTGTTGTTGACTAATGCATTGATTAATGACGATTTGCCCACGTTTGACCTTCCGATGAAGGCAAATTCGGGAAGATTGTCGTCAGGACACTGCGACACCCTGTCGGAACTGCGGGAAAACTCAGCTTGCTTGATGGTCATCGTTGGATTGAAGACTGCTTGTTATGTACCTGTCATACATTTTTTGGGATATGTCGTCAATGGTAATCAATATACCTGACTCTTCAACATCACCAAACCCCGGATTTAGAGAGGTTCCGAAGTATTTCATGGTCGGAGTGAGATTGGTATATGAACTGACAAGAGGAGGTATGTTTTCGTTCTGTTGTTTGCACAGTCCTATCAGCGTTTTGAAGTCCTCGTCAAAGTTGTCCCCTTTGAAATGCTGGTCAAGCATTTCGTTGGGATATTGGCGGCATATAGATTCTTTCGGGGTGCATAAATGCTCCGTGTCCGGGAAATATATCTCGAGCAAACGGAGAATAAGGTCACGTGCGTATGTGTTGTATGACCTGTACATCGTGAATTTTCCGAACAGATATTTGATTTGCTCTAAGTTTTCGGCAATTATGCTTCCGATGCCGACCCATAGGCTGTTGAGTGCACTTATGCCTTTGCGGACATTGCCTGTTGCCTGGTATTCTGGAATTACGAAAGACCTGCCGAGTTCTATCATGTAGGGCGTGTATTTTTCATGGAATTGTGGTGAGAAGTTGAAGAGTTCTCCCGCCGGGGTGAGCATCTCACCATTGTCTTTGACAATTATGTCTTTTCCAAGTTGGTATCTGTATCCTCCGATGATTTCCTCAGTTACAGGATTCCATATTATCAGTTGTTTGAAAGGTTTCTCGCACAGGTCGAAATAGTCTAAGTCGCAGGAAAGCCCTGTGCCACCGCCAGATGCACGGAAAGTCTTTTCACGCAAACGTCCGACTTCCTTCATGAGTTCAGGAGAATCCTGGTTTTCAAACTCATATATCTCATTCTTGACGTAGTCGGTTGTCCTTATAAATCTGATTTTTTGTAATTCCGACTTCAATGTCGGAATGTCCAAAGGTTTAATTAATTCTTGCATTCTTAAAACTCATTATTGGGATTATCTTTGAGAGTATAAACGAACTCTCTGACTGCATCCGCCCATTGCTGGTGGTTTTTCGAATCGTCGAAACGCTCCCAGCTGATGGGCTTTCCGAATGTGATGTTAAGAGTTTTGCTCTTTTGTCTGAACATTTCTCTCGGAAGCATCGTCATTTCAAAGTTGAATTTCATCTTCAGAAACTTGCGAATGTTGGCAATGTTGTAGAATGAATTTGAATTGCGACCATCGATGTAGGTCGGAATTACAATCCTTTCATTTTTCACAGCCTGCTTTATAAATGTTTTTTTCCATGGCAAGTCCACAATTTTACCCTTGATTTTCCTTGAACATAATCCGGCAGGAAAATATAGCAGAGCATTGTCGGCAGCAAATGTGGTTTCAAGCATTTTTGCATATTCTCTGCTGTTTGTTCCCACTTTGTTGATTGGAATGAAAAGGTCTTTGAAATTTGGAATCAATGTCAGAAAGTCATTGACTGGGAAAATGATGTCTTTGCGACTTCTTCCGGCAGCGGATATCAATGCGATTCCATCGAAACCACCAAGAGGATGATTGCTTGCTATGGTTATTTTCCCACTTTTTGGTATGTTTTCTCCACCGATTACATTCACGGTCATGTGCGAATGGTCGTAAAGAAAACCTTCTGCAAAGTCAATTCCCGTCTTGTCCTCATATTTTGCGAGCACTTCGTTTATTTCATCGACACACAACCATCTGTTGGCAATCTTATAGACGAATCCGGGTATCTTGTCTGCTGTCTCCTGAGATTTTGAAGCTATTACTTTCTTGAAATCTATTTGAAACATTGGCTCAACTTTTATATCAAACTGCAAAGATAATAATTTTTTACCAAAATGTTAAAAACTTGTTCCTGATTCTGACTCTTGTAAAATTTTTTCCCGTTTAAAATATTGTTTGTCAATGTGTTATGATGATTGTTAATAAAAAGTGGGAATTTGGGTAAATTTTGTGTCAGAAATGTGTGAAAATGTGGGAAAAAAATATTACTTTAGCGAAAAATTTAATAGTCGATGTTTTTGGGTTTTGAAACATATAATTGCAAACTGGACAACAAGTTCAGAATCCTTGTCCCGACAAAGTTTCGCAAGGACAATGAGGAACTGATTCGTGAAGGTTTTGTGATTAAGAGAAGTTTGTCATTCCAATGCCTCGAACTGTATCCGTATTCCGAATGGAAGAATCAGGTCGCCATGTTGAACAGACTTAATCCGTTTGACAAACGTGCCACTGATTTCAAGATACTTTATACGGCAGGCGTAAGGACAGTGGAACTTGACGGAAGCAACAGAATTCTGATTCCAAAGGAACTGGTTAACGCAGGCAGTCTGCAGAAGGAGGTCTATCTCATCCCTTTAGGCACTTATTATCAGATATGGGATAAGGATGCTTATGAACAGCATCTTGCCGGTAACAAGGGTGTTAACCTCAACGATGCATACAGTGACGTGATTAGTGAATTGGGCGCAATCAACGATAGTCTCAACAATAAATAATTACACTTTGATGGAGAAGCAGGCTGCAAATATTGAATTTGGTGACGGAATGACATACCACAATCCGGTAATGCTCAATGAAAGCATCGACTATCTTATCACTGATCCGGATGGGATATATGTTGATGTCACCTACGGCGGAGGCGGACACTCTCGTGAGATTCTCAAAAGACTCGGAGAAAATGGCCGTCTTATTGTCTTCGATGTCGACGGTGACGCGTTTATGAACCGCCCTGACGACAGCCGGCTGACCTTGGTAAATCAGAACTATCGCTATCTGTGGAATTATCTTAAATATTATGATGCGATTCCGGTCAATGGTGTCCTCGCTGACCTCGGCGTTTCATCACACCAGATTGACGATTATGAACGCGGTTTTGCAATCCGCAAGGATGGCGAGCTTGACATGAGAATGAACAACCAGTCTGGCAAAACTGCAAAAGATCTACTTAACACATATTCCGAAGAGGAACTGACACACATCTTCAAGGATTACGGTGAAATCGAAAAACCTTATTTTCTCATAAGAGACATATTGAATTTCAGGGAAGACAACTTTTTTGAAACTACTGCCGACCTCAAGGCGGTAGCTATGAAATCGGCTCCCCGTAACAAGGAATTCAAATATCTGTCGCAGGTTTTCCAGGCAGTAAGAATAGAGGTTAACGCCGAACTTGATGCTTTGGCTGAAATGTTGCGGCAGATAGCCGTCATCTTGAAATCAGGTGGCAGAGTGGCTGTCATCAGCTATCATTCACTTGAGGACAGAATGGTTAAAAACCTTTTCAGGACCGGTAATATAGAGGGTGTGGAACAGAAGGATTTCTATGGAAA
>JAFYJP010000202.1 GCA_017538085.1 Bacteroidales bacterium
CTAAGGAAGAGGAAATAGTTTCCATCCCTGGTCTTCGCGGACGTCCGCCAAAAGAAATATCGTTGAAAAATCTTGCTTCCATCATTCAGGCAAGAATGGAAGAAATCCTTGAACAGGTTAATTTCAACATCAGAAATTCTGGCTATGAGAAGAAACTTATTGCAGGGATAATCATAACTGGCGGCGGCTCTTTGCTGAAAAATATTATTCAGCTTACTGAATATGTCACCGGCAAGGAGACACGCATTGGCTATCCTAACGAATTTCTGGAAAACGGCACAGACAAGGAATTGTCAAACCCAATATATTCCACGGCTGTGGGACTTCTTAAGATAGGTATTGAGAAAGCCGAGGAAGATGAACTGGAGGCAACACAATCGGATAAGGACAAGACCGAGGAAGAACTGAAACCAGAAGTCAAGGAGGTAAAGAAGAAAAGAAGACATCTGCTGGATATGTTCGAATCATTTTTGACATCAGAATAAGAGTAAAAAAATAATTATAAATAACTAAACACAAACGATTATGGTAGGGAATATAGACTTTAATTTACCAAAGGACAAATCATCGATTATTAAGGTGATAGGAGTAGGCGGCGGCGGCTGCAACGCAGTAAACTATATGTACAGTCAGGGTATCACTGATGTTGACTTTGTGGTTTGCAATACTGATAATCAGGCACTTGATGCAAGTGATGTTCCTGTCAAAATACGTCTTGGCAGTACTGGCCTTGGCGCGGGAGCACAACCTGAGGTTGGACGTCAGCTAGCAATTGAAAGCAAGGAACAGCTTGTCGATGCGATACAGGCAAACACCAAGATGCTGTTCATAACGGCAGGAATGGGTGGTGGCACTGGAACGGGTGCGGCTCCTGTAATAGCCCAATTGGCTAAGGAACATGGTATCCTTACAGTTGCTATTGTCACTACACCTTTTAAATGGGAAGGCAAAAAAAGGGAAAATCAGGCCAAAGAAGGTATTGCCAGATTAAGGGAAAACGTCGATACAATGATTGTTGTCGCCAACCAGAAACTCAAGGAATCATACGGGACATTAGGCCTAAAGGAGTCTTTTGCCATGGCTGATAAAGTGCTTGCAACGGCGGCCAAAAGCATTTCCGAAATGATTACAAAATCCGGATATGTGAATGTTGACTTTCAGGATGTGAGAACCGTTCTCTCCAACAGTGGGACATCACTTGTCGGTTATGGCATTGCTGAAGGTGAAAACAGAGCAAAAGATGCTGTTGATGCAGCTTTGGATTCCCCTCTGCTCAATGACGGCGACATCAAAGGCGCAAGCAACATATTGCTCAATATCGTCAGCGGCAGCGAACAGATTACTACCGATGAACTTGATGAACTTGCTGAATATGTTCAGGTATTTGCCGGTGGCGATGCAGACATTATTTTCGGTCAAAGTTTTGATGAGTCTCTTGGAAGCCAGTTGGCTGTAACCATCATTGCAACGGGATTCCCGTCAACAAGTGTGCAGCCGGAAAAGAAGGTTATCAATCTGGGTGATGGGAACAGCGATATGGATTCTCCTAACTCTGTGAAGACCGGTAATAATTCTGAAACCAGCGAGATTTCCCTCAACACCAATAACTCCGGGAGAATTATACGTACTCTGTACGGTGAAGATAGCAGACACAACAGTGCAGACACCGAATCTCTGGGAAACAGTGAACCGTACGCCGGTTACCAAGATGACCCTTTGGGAAGTGAAGAGATGGATAAGAAGCATGAGGAACGCTTCAAAAATATACGCAGCTTCTCTCTTAATCTTTCGTCAAGCGAACAGGTCGAAAGAATGGAGAAAGAGCCTGCTTACATTAGAAAGGAAGTTGAATTTGCGGATGTGCCATCTTCTGCTGAACCTATCATGTCTTCGTCTTCAGTTAACTGCAATACATACGTGTTGAGACGTAATAACAATAGGTTCCTTAATCCCAACGTTGACTGATTTTACTTGAATTTGTAGGAGCGAACTATTTCGCCCCTACAATCGTTACATATCGTACAGATTAGAAATCTGATTTAACTTGATGTCGTTTAGCTCGTGTTCGGCGGCGATGCGATCAATCAATCGCTTAAGAATTGTGTCTAAAGTCTTTCCCTCCCTGTAGTCGGCAGGAGCTATGTAATCGGCACGGTTATCCTTAATCAGTTCCAGGCATATTTCTCTCGAAGTGGATGTCCCACTTCCTGAATGCCTGATTTCGGGATTGTACACGGCAATGGCCGTACCTTCACGGTATTTTATCATTTTCATTGCTGGCACGTCGGTTTCCCCGTCACCGATATAAATCATGTCGGAAAACGGTATGGGACGAAGATGGTCAGGAACGTATTTGTTAATGAGCGTGTCATCCCAGCTGTTGTAAATACCTTTGTTGATACGATAAAGATACTGTGTCTTGTTAGTGTAGTTGATGGCTACGGCAGGCCATTCAGCGATTCCTTCGTCATTGTACTTGAACCCTGATGCAAATATTCTCTTGAAATATTTGGCGATGCTTGTTCCGCTGACAAATTCCCTCAACCCTGACGAAATGATGTAATGCTCGATAATCAGATTCTTTGCTTTTGCGTATTCGTTTATTCTGTCGAAATAACTTTCAACGCCGTCGAAAAACCTTATCGATTTGCCGTAGTTCTCAAAAGACTCACGCTTGATGGATATGTTCGCCTCCCTGGCTTTGTTGAGCATAAGCTGCATGTAGGCGAGGATGCCGTCCATATCGTTTTTTGCAGCTAACTGGTTGGCTTCCATCCAGAATTCCTTGTTGCCGATTCCAAGTTCAGGAATGAATTCGTGTTCCTGCATGTTTCCAGGCGCAAGCGTACCATCGAAATCATACGCTATTGCCATCTTAGAAGGTCTCATTGACATGAATTATATTTTTAAGATGTTGGCTATCCATTCTTTTGCGCTTACAAAGGCGAGGAACCACGGCGTGATTTCGTCATTGTTGCGGTTGTAGTAAGGCCATTGCCACGGCAGGAATGATCTTTCAAGATGAGGCATCATTGCGAGATGACGGCCATCCTTTGAGCAGATGGCGGCTGCATCGTAACTGGAACCGTTTGGATTGCCCGGATATTCCGAATATGAATATTTAAGAGGGATATTATAAGCCTTTTCATCTTCGCTAAGCATAAACTTGCCTTCGCCATGTGCAATCCATACGCCGAGTCTGCATCCTGCAAGGGCACGCAGCATTATTGAGTTGTTCGGCTGAATTGTGACATTAACGAAACCGGATTCAAATTTCTGGGAATTGTTAGGCAACATCTTAGGCTTGTTTTCCATTTCCGGGTAGATGAGCCCAAGTTCTACCATAACCTGACATCCGTTGCATACACCCAGACTCAGAGTGTCGTCGCGCTTGTAGAAATTCTGAAGTGCAGTCCTTGCCTTTTCGTTGTATTTAAGGGCACCAGCCCAGCCTTTTGCTGAACCGAGTACGTCAGAATTGGAGAACCCGCCGACAAATACAATCATGTTGACATCTTCGAGATTTTCCCTGCCCGACATGAGGTCAGTGGTATGGATGTCCTTCACATCGAAGCCGGCAAGATAAAGTGCGTATGCCATTTCGCGGTCGCACTGACAGCCTTTTTCACGTATGATGGCCGCTTTTATTCCTGAAGGCTTGCGGCGGTGAGGGTCAATTCCATAGCTTGAGAATTTGCCTGTGAACACTTGTCCGAACCTGTATTTAAGAGGCTGTTCAAAGACATTCATGTATCTTTCGCTTGCCAAGTCACCGGCAATCTGCTCCATGTTGAAAAGCAGTGACGGATGGTTCCAGATATCCCTGAAATCGGCAATGTCGAGTTTGAAAGTTTCCCCTTCGTAATGGATGCTTACTGTATCTGATTCCACAACATCACCAAGGATGTAGAATTCAATTCCCCTGTCGAACAGATAGGATGCAACTTTGTTGTAATCAGTGACTTGAATGACAAGTCCCGGCTTTTCACTGAAAGCCGAGTTGAACAGATAAACCCCTTCGAACACATCGAAAAGCAGTTCCATTCCGAGACCTTCCGTGCTGAAAGTCATCTCTAAAAGTGTGGTTATCAGACCACCTGAGGAAACATCGTGACCCGCGAGTATATAGCCTTTGTTGATTAAATCCTGAATGGCATTGAAGGTCTTTTTGACATATTCAGCCGATTGAACGGTAGGAGTTTTGTCACCCAATGAGTTCAGGGTCTGTGCAAAGGCGCTTCCGCCGAGGTTGAAGTCAGATTTTGCAAAATCGATGTATATCAGTTTGCTGTCTTCTGCGTATTTCAGAACTGGTGTAACTGCTTTCTTGACATCTGTGACCTCGCCTGCAGCTGAAACGATAACAGTACCTGGGGCATAAACCATATCGCCATTAGGATATTTTTGTGTCATGGAGAGAGAGTCCTTGCCAGTCGGGATGTTTATACCGAGTTCAATGCAGAAGTCGCTGATAGCTTTCACTGCTGAGTAAAGTCTTGCATTTTCGCCTTCTACCTTGGCGGGCCACATCCAGTTTGCACTCAATGAAACGCCTTTCAGACCGTCTTTTATCGGTGCCCAGATGATATTTGTCAGAGCTTCACATACTGAAAGTCTTGACGCTTCAGCAGGGTCGAGCAGTCCGGCTATAGGGGCATGACCTATTGCTGATGCGACACCGGTGGTGCCAGTATAATCTAATGCCATGATACCCAAGTCGTTGAGAGGCAGTTGGTAGATGCCCGTACATTGCTGCATTGCGACTTTGCCAGTGACGGAGCGGTCCACTTTGTTGGTCAGCCAGTCCTTGCTGCCGACTGATTCGAGCGACAGGACGTTTTCAATGTGAGTCTCGAAATCATCAAGCGACAAGTCAATGTTTTCGTCCTGTTCCACTATGGATTTGCCCACTACATATTCCCTGGTGTCGGTGAGGATTGTCTTCGGAGGGTTGCCAAAGAAGTCGTTAAGCTGCATGTCTATTGGCTTTACTCCGCTCTTTCTGTCAATGACTTCAAATCGCATGTCATCGGTGACTTCACCGACAACATAGAACGGAGCTCTTTCTCTTTCGGCGATTTTCTGCAACAGTGGAAGAGCTTCGCTTTTGATGACGATTCCCATTCGTTCCTGTGATTCGTTGCCGATGATTTCCTTGATTGAAAGGGTAGGGTCTCCGATAGGCAATGTGTCGAGATATATTATTCCGCCGTTTTTTTCGACTAATTCGGAGAAGCAGTTTAGGTGGCCGCCGGCGCCATGGTCGTGTATGGAAATTATCGGGTTGTCGGTCATTTCCACGAATGCGCGGATAACATTCGACACTCTTTTCTGCATTTCCGGGTTGGAACGCTGAACGGCGTTGAGTTCGATGGCGTTTTCGTATTCGCCTGTGTTTACGGAAGATACGGATGCACCGCCGAGACCTATTCTGTAGTTGTCGCCGCCGAGCAGAACTATCATGTCACCTTTTTGTGGAATGCCTTTTTTGCTTTCCTTCTCCTTTGCGAAACCTATACCTCCTGCAAGCATGATAACCTTGTCGTAGCCGTATTTTCTGTCTTCGGTGAAATGTTCGAAAGTGAGCAGGCTGCCGTTAATCAGCGGCTGACCGAATTTGTTGCCAAAATCACTTGCGCCGTTTGATGCCTTGATGAGAATGTCGTTTGGGGTCTGATAGAGCCAAGGTCTTTCAGGCAGGTTCTTTTCACAGTCTTTGAGTTCGCCGTGGCGCGGATAAGAGGTCATATAGACAGCTGTACCTGCGAGTGGCAAAGAGCCTCTGCCTCCACCGAGACGGTCTCTGATTTCGCCACCGCTGCCTGTGGCAGCTCCGTTAAACGGTTCGACTGTGGTCGGAAAATTGTGGGTTTCGGCTTTCAGTGAAATGACAGACTGAATGTCATCAACCCTGAAAAATGACGCCTCATCCTGTCTCTCAGGTGCAAACTGTTCAATGACCGGTCCTTCGATGAAGGCTACGTTGTCTTTGTATGCCGATACTATGCCATTAGGATTTTCAGAGGAAGTTTTCTTTATCATTCCGAACAGTGAAGATGGCATTTCCTTGCCGTCAATAATGAAAGTTCCGTTGAAGATTTTATGACGGCAATGTTCCGAATTGATTTCAGAGAATCCGAAGACTTCACTGTCAGTGAGTTTCCTGCCCAGGTTTTTGCTCAGGTCCTTGAGGTAAGTGATTTCCTCTTTACTGAGTGCGAGCCCTTCCTCTATATTGTAGGCTTCGAGGTCGTCAATGTAACGTATTTCTTCAGGTTTACGGTCAATGTAAAACACATTTTGGTTAAGACCGTCATACACCTGTTGAAGCATCTTGTCATATTTTTCCTTTTTAACCGAATAAATTTCGGTAAACATTTCAATACGTCTGATGCCACTAATCCCCATGTTCTGGGTTATCTCCACTGCATTGGTGCTCCATGGGGTTATCATTTCTTTTCTTGGACCGATGAAAGTGCCGTCAAGGTGGTCGGCATCTTCATATTTGGCGTTTCCGAAAAGCCATATCAGCTTTTCTATTGTGTCTTTTGACAGTGGTTCTATGCTGTCAACGGCATAAATAATTCTCTCTTTTTTGAAAAAAGCTGTCATTGCTTGAGGAATTTTTCGAGTTCGATTGCTGCCATGCAGCCTGTGCCGGCAGCGGTGATGGCTTGTTTGAATCTTGTATCTTGAACGTCACCTGCGGCAAATACTCCAGGTATGTTTGTCTGGGTTGTGCCGGGCTTTGTGATTATATAGCCTTCTTTGTCACATTCGATGAAATCCTTGAAGACTTCTGTGTTTGGATGATGTCCTATTGCAACGAAGAAACCTGAAATGTCGTATTTTTCTTTCTGATTGGTTTTCAAGTTGTTGAGGATGATGCCTGTGACACCGTCATCATCTCCTACTATTTCATCGGTGGTGCGGCTCCATAGAATTTCGATGTTAGGGGTTTTGAAAACTCTTTCTTGCATTGCCTTTGAAGCGCGGAGTTCGTCTCTGCGGTGGATAAGATATACCTTTTTGGCGATGCCGGCGAGATATACTGCCTCTTCGCAGGCTGTGTCGCCGCCGCCGGCAACTGCAACAATCTGATTGCGGTAGAAAAATCCGTCACAAGTGGCACATGCTGAAACTCCCATTCCTTTGAATCTTTCTTCGGATTCGAGTCCGAGGTAGCGTGCTGAAGCACCGGTGGCAATGATTACTGCATCGGCAATGATTTCTTTGCCGTCATCGGCCCATGCTTTGAATGGACGTGAGCTGAAATCGACTTTCTCTATGATGCCCTGACGGATGTCAGCACCGAAACGGGCAGCCTGTAATTCCATGTCTTCCATGAGTTTTGGCCCCTGGATTCCGTTTGGATGTCCTGGAAAATTGTCGATTTCAGTGGTTATAGTAAGTTGACCGCCTCTTTGAATACCTGTATAAACGACAGGGTGGAGGTTGGCTCTTGAAGTGTATATTGCTGCAGTGTATCCTGCAGGACCAGAACCTATAA
>JAFYJP010000203.1 GCA_017538085.1 Bacteroidales bacterium
AGAAGGTGGTTCTTCTTCTTCAGAACTCATCAATGCTGATTTCGAAATTGGTAGAGATGGTGAAAAGGTAGCTCAGACTTACGCAGCAGCTGGTTATGATTTCTTCACAACATGGAGCAGCGCTCCAGGTGGAGCTGAAGATCCTGTATTCTCAAATGAACAGTTTTACGAAGGCTCTCTTTCAGCTAAATTAGCCTATAACAATGACTTCGTAATGCTCCTCGGTGACAAGACATCAGGTCACTATGGCATCAACTTCAAAGCTTATGTTCCAACAGGCAAAGATGCTTATTTCAATGTACTTCACGTATTTGCAGGTTCGAGCAGTGAATGGGCTTGCGAAGTTTACATCAACCATTCAACCAGCGGCACAACAATAAATGTAGCTGGTCAGGCTTATGATTTCACATGGCCTATGGATGCTTGGAATGATGTTTATTTTGATATTGACCTTGACAATGACCTTATGAGTTTCTACGTTAACAGCGAAATGTTTTATGAAGGCCAGTTCAGTCTCGATGCTTCAAAGGGTACACGTCAGCTTGCAGCTATGGACTTCTTCCCTCCAACAAGTGCAGCTAAGTCACAATATTATGTGGATAACATAGTGGTTTCAGACCTCAATGCAGGTGGTGGTACAATTTTCGGAACCGACTTTGATGATCTTGCAGTTGGCAGCCGCGTTGCAGCATCATATCCTGATTTTTGGACAACATGGAGCAACGCTCCAGGCGGTGCAGAAGACGGTACCATCTCCAATGAACAGGCTTTATCAGGCAGACAGTCAGCAAAGTTCGCATACGGCAATGACTGTGTTTTCCTCGCTGGTGACAAGACATCAGGTGCATACACAATTGACTTCAACATCTATGTCGCTAACGGTATGGATGCATATTTCAATGTTCTTCACGCATTTGCAGGTTCAAGCAGTGAATGGGCTTGCGAAATATACATCAACAATTCATCCAATGGTACGTCAATTAACGTAGCCGGTGAAGCATATACATTCACTTACAATGCAGATGCATGGAACAGCGTTCATTTTGATATTGACCTTGACAATGACCTTGCTGCTTTCTACTTCAATGATGTATTGGTTCTCGAATGGCAGTTCAGCCTTGACGCTTCAAAGGGCAGAGGCACTCGCCAGTTGGCAGCTATGGACTTCTACCCACCAACAAGTGCAGCAAAGTCAACATTCTATGTCGATGACTTTGTATATGCAGAAGTTGGCGGCGGTGCAACTTATCCTGTCATGAACGTTGATGTAACATCAATTTCAGCAACACTCAATCATGACCAGACAGCAAGCGAAGACGTAACAATTTCCAATACTGGTACAAGTATCGGTGACTTTGCTGCTTGGGTTAGTTACAATTCAGCAAAGGGCGGTGATGGAAACTACATCTTGTCATATTGTGGTGAGATGGGCTCTGGCGTTGGTTTCACAACCGGATCTCCTTTAGTTGAATGTGCTGCAAGATTCCCATTTGACTACTATTCATCATTCTTGGGTACAGAACTTACTCAGGTAACTTATTATTGTGGCTCTTACGATGTCGTTAACAATAGCATTACCATGAGAGTTTATGGTCAGGGTACTTCTAACGCTCCAGGTGCATTATTGGCAGAAAAGACTATTACATATCAGCAGAACTATTGGGTTACAGCTACTTTTGACACACCTGTACAGTTAAACGGTGGTGACATTTGGATTTCAGCTGAATTTACTCAGACTGAAGGATCATATCCAATTTCATTCGACGCCGGCGCTGCTCCTTACAATGAAGACGGTGACTGGTTCCGCAAAGACAATGGTCCATGGCAGCGTTTTGAAAACAGTGACTATGGTAACATTTGCATCAGAGCATACGCTTCAGGTAATCCTGCTCCAGCATGGGTATATCTGTCAGGCGAAACAGAAGGCTCACTTAAGGGCGGTGAATCAAATGAATTAACAGTCATGATTGATCCTTCCGTATTCAATGCACATGGAGATTTCGGCACATATAATGCTAATCTCTGTATCGCTACAAACGATGACAAGAACCCATTATTCACAATTCCTGTAACATTGAATTATTTCGATGGTATTGAAAACAATGAAGCTGCTTTCACAATGTATCCTAATCCTGCTGCTGGTACTGTCAATGTAAAGGCAGAGACAGCAATCAACAACGTGGTTGTTTACAATGAAATCGGTCAGGTTGTTTATTCTGCAAAGGCTAATGGCAATACCGCTTCCTTCTCAGTTGAAGGTTTCGGCTCAGGAGTCTATTTCGTCAGAATTGACACTGCAAGTGGTATCAATATCTCCAAACTCATAGTTAGATAATTTATTTGAAACCAATGGATAAAGACTGCCTTTTCCAAGGCAGTCTTTTTTATATAAATATATAATTATGGCAAACAAAACATTAAGTGAATTCAAGCAATTCATTCTCAAAGGCAACGTCCTTGACATGGCTGTTGGTATCATCATTGGCGGTGCATTCAACAAGATAGTCAGTTCATTAGTCAACGATATTATCATGCCGCCGATAGGATATCTTATAGGTGGGGTTAACTTCTCGGAACTTAAGGCGCGCGTTGGCGGTCCTGAATCGGAGGTTTACATTAATTATGGAAACTTTATTCAGGAGATTATTAATTTTCTGATAATAGCTCTCACAGTCTTCGTTATTGTAAAGGCTGTAGTCAAGATGTCAAATCTGAGAAAGGCAGAGGAAGGTGACGCGAAGAAATAGTTAAAGAGCTATTTCCATCTCATCTTCGATGGCTATTGTGTTTTCAAACACTTCCTTAGCCTCATTGACAAGTACGGAGGTATCGTTAAACCTCTTTGAAAAGTGACCAATCAGAAGTCTTTCTGCATTGGTCATTTTTGCTATATTGGCAGCATCCTTTGCAGTAGAATGGAATTTCTCTATGGCCTGTTTTCTGAACTCTTCAGTGAATGTTGCCTCATGGTATATGATGGTGGCATCTTTAATGACAGGTATTATGTCGGGTTTGTATATTGTGTCGGAAATGAAAGCATAGCGGAAAGGCTTGTTCCTCATCGTGGATTTGAAGAAGAAACCTGTAGTTGGGATTCTGTGGCTGAGCGGTACGGAATACACTTCAAAGTCTTGTGCTTTTGTGATGAGCCGGGATTCATTTGGGTCGGTCAATGTGTAACTGCATTCGAACTGCAGCTCGGTGAGAGATGCCTCAAGCTGCATTTCAATAATTTCTTTCAGCTTGTCGGGACAATATATGTGCAGGGGCTGGTGACGGCTCTGCATGTTCATGGTGGAAATCAGCCCAGCAAGACCGAAGAAGTGATCACCATGCAGATGACTAATATAGATGTTGTCTATTGAGTTAATTTTTACGCCTTTGGACTGCATTCTTATCTGGGCGCCTTCGCCGCAGTCGATAAGGTTATTTATTCCGTTGATGTTGATAATCTGTGAAGTGGTGAATCTGTGTATGTTAGGTATTGCGGAATTGGAACCTAAGATTAGTAAACTGTTTGTATTCATGGTATTAGTTGTTAAAAAAAAGGCGGAATCGCTTCCGCCTTTTTTAGAGTGTTTTTATTGTTTTTTATTCGTTCTTAACTTCTTCAGTTGCTTGGGTTTCATCCAGGTTTTTATTGTTTTCTTCCATTTCATTTTTCAGGTCAACAAGTTCCTGGAGGTCGCCTAAAGTGGCAACTTCGTTGCTTTCGTTAAGTTCCTGTATTGGGGATTTAGCTTTGGTCTTAGCCTTGTTCATTTCGTATTCCTTAGCTTTTTCTGCTGCAGCTATATCCTGGAAAATCTTGGAGTGTGAGACCACGATACGTTTGTTGGACTTATTGAATTCAATGACTTTGAATTCGAGGGTTTCACCTACCTGTGCAGTGGTTCCGTCTTCCTTTTGAGCATGGCGGGAAGGACAGAAACTTTCAACATCACCATCGAGGTTGACGATGTAGCCTTTGTCTTTAGCTGCTGTGATGGTGCCGGTGTGGATGGAGCCTTCGTAATAAGTTGTAGCGTAGGTTTCCCAAGGATTTTCTTCAAGCTGTTTGTGACCCAGGCTGAAGCGGCGGTTTTCGGTGTCAACGTCGAGAACGACAACTTCGAGAGGTTCGCCTATCTTAGTGAATTCAGCAGGGTGTTTGATTTTCTTTGACCATGAGAGGTCTGAAATGTGAACGAGGCCGTCAACTCCTTCTTCAAGTTCGACGAAAATGCCGAATGAGGTGAAGTTTCTGACGATAGCAGTATGTTTGGAGCCGATAGGATATTTTTCAACGATGTTGAGCCATGGATCCGGAACAAGTTGTTTCATTCCGAGAGACATCTTGCGGTTTTCCTTGTCGAATTTAAGGATGACAGCTTCCACTTCGTCACCAACCTTCAGGAAATCCTGAGCGGTGCGGAGATGCTGTGACCAGCTCATTTCAGAAACGTGGATAAGACCTTCGACACCAGGAGCGATTTCGATGAATGCACCATAGTCGGCGATGACAACGACCTTGCCTTTAACCTTGTCGCCAACCTTGAGGTTAGGATCAAGTGAATCCCATGGATGTGGGGTGAGTTGTTTGAGACCGAGGGCAATGCGTTTTTTGTTGTCGTCGAAGTCGAGGATAACTACCTGAATCTTTTGGTCAAGCTGAACGACTTCTGTAGGATTTGAGATTCTGCCCCAACTTAAGTCTGTGATGTGAATCAAACCGTCAACACCGCCCAAGTCAACGAATACGCCGTATGGGGTGATGTTCTTGACGATACCTTCGAGAACTTGTCCTTTTTCGAGGTGAGAGATGATTTCAACCTTCTGAGCTTCAAGTTCGTCTTCAATAAGAGCCTTATGAGAAACAACCACGTTTTTGTAGGTCTGGTTGATTTTCACAACCTTGAATTCCATGGTCTTATCGACGAATACGTCATAGTCTCTGATAGGTTTGACATCGATTTGTGAGCCCGGGAGGAAAGATTCTATTCCGAAAACGTCAACTATGAGGCCGCCTTTTGTGCGACATTTGACATAACCTTTGACGATTTCACCTGTGTTGTAAGCTTCGTTGACTCTGTCCCAAGCCTTGAGTAATTTTGCTTTTTTATGTGACAAAATCAGCTGGCCTGAAGAATCTTCCTGGCTTTCCACATAAACTTCGACAGAATCGCCAATCTGAGGCTGTGTTTCATATCTGAATTCTGACAATGGAACAACGCCGTCGGATTTGAAACCTATGTTGATTATTACTTCGCGGGAGTTGATTCCGACTACAGTACCCTGGATTACATCGTGGTCTGTAATCTGATTTAATGTGTTACCATAGAGATTTTCCAGGTTTTCACGCTCTTCTTTTGAATAAATGTCTTTGCCTGAACCTAAAGTATTCCAATCAACTCTTGGCTTTTCAACTGATTCTGCAGCAAAATTTTTGTTTTCTTCTGACATAATAATACTTTGCGACTGATTGGCAACAGTCATGTTAAACTTTGTAAGTTATTAATAATCACGTTAATAAAAAGAACAGACGCCAATAAATCCACTCTTTCTAAAAACGGTTGCAAAATTACAATAATTTTTTTGATTTTCAGCTATTTGCAGAAATTATTTTGTCTAAAATTTTCATCAGTTCATCTGCACTCATAGCCTTCATCAATTCCATCTTGAAGGGCTTGAAATTTCTGATTGCCCGGAAGTAACATCCGTAGTGGTGCCTCATTTCGAGAATGGAGCGTTTTTCACCCTTGTAATCCACTGACATCAGGATATGGCGGCGGCACATTTCCACTCTTTGCTCTATTGATGGCGGGCCGATGATGCTCCCGTCTTTCAGGTAGGCCTTTATTTGATTGAAAATCCATGGGTTGCCTATTGCTGCACGTCCTATCATCAGACCGTCAACGTGACTCATGTCGAGACATTGTTTTGCCTTTTCACCGCTGTCAATATCGCCATTGCCTATTATCGGAATGGTTATGGCAGGATTGTTCTTCACTGAGGCTATGACGTTCCAGTCGGCTGCACCTGTGTACATCTGACAGCGTGTGCGGCCATGAATGGTAAGTGCGGAGACCCCGACATCCTGCAGCTGTAGGGCTATGTCCATGATGTTGATTGAGTCCTGGTCCCATCCGATGCGGGTTTTCACGGTGACGGGAATATCGCCGCATACCTTGACGATTTCCCCTGCGGCTTTGACCATCTTGTCGGGAGTGCGCAGCATGGCAGCGCCACCGCCTTTGCTCACAACTTTCTTTACAGGACATCCGCAGTTGAGGTCAATGATGTCGGGATTGCTTTCAAGCGCTTTTTCGGCAGCTTTTACCAACGAATCTGTCTCACCGCCGAATATCTGAATTGCTATGGGACGTTCCTTTTCGGAAATCCTAAGTTTGATGATGCTTTTTTCCGCATCACGTATCAGCCCTTCCGAGGCAATGAACTCCGAAAACACGAGGTCGGCACCCATTTCCTTGCATAATATCCTGAAAGGCAACTCGCTGACATCTTCCATAGGAGCCAGTATTACCGGCACTCCTTCGAATGTAATCTTACCTATATTCATGTTGTTTGCAAAAGTAGATTATTTTTTTAAAAAATTGTTTCAGTTATCAAAAATGTTGTATCTTTGCAGGCTGAAAACAATACTATTGTTTTCGGGCCCATAGCTCAGTTGGTTAGAGCATCTGACTCATAATCAGAGGGTCCCTGGTTCGAGCCCAGGTGGGCCCACAAGAGCATTGTTTCGGCTTTCTAAAGCATTTGATTTTTATGCTTTTTGAGGCATTTGAACATGTTTTTTAAAGTTTTAGCTTAAGTTTTCTTCGGGATGGTTTTAAACCATCCTTTTTTTCTAATATTAGGATTATGGAATATGTAATATCAACAAATCTTCTCACGATAGATGACATTGACTCTATCATTTCTGAACATAAAACTCTTAAACTGTCGGATGAATGCATCACCCTTGTCAACAAGTGCAGGGAATATCTTGACCGAAAACTGAAAACGAGGAAAGAGCCTGTCTATGGACTTAACACCGGTTTCGGTTCGTTATGTGACAAACGCATCAGCAATGATGATTTGTCAACATTGCAGACCAACCTCGTGATGTCGCACGCATGCGGCTGTGGCGCAGAGGTCGAACCCGAGGTGGTGAAAATAATGCTGCTTCTCAAGGCAAAATCACTGTCGTTCGGGCATTCGGGAGTACAACTTGCCACTGTCCAGCGGCTTATTGACTTTTTCAACAACGATATATTGCCTGTGGTCTATAAGCAGGGTTCACTCGGCGCATCGGGCGACTTGGCTCCATTGGCTCATCTGTCACTTCCTATACTGGGACTTGGTGAAGTATATTATAAAGGTATAAGGAGAGATTCAGCATCGGTACTTGCAGAATTGGGCTGGAAACCTTTGACTTTGCAGTCAAAGGAGGGACTCGCATTGCTCAACGGCACTCAGTTCATGCAGTCATACGGTGTGTATGGTCTCATCAAGGGCCGCAAACTGAGCCGTCTTGCTGATGAAATAGCATGTGTCTCCCTCGAAGGCTTCGACGGTCTTGCCGAACCGTTTGACCATCTGCTTCATGATATCCGCCATCATAACGGCCAGATTGAAACAGCAAAATACATCAGCAGAATCATCAGCGACAGCGGCATTGTCAATCGTCCCAAGTCGCAGGTTCAGGACCCATATTCCTTCAGATGTATCCCTCAGGTTCACGGCGCATCGAAGGATGCCATCGATTACGTGCTGAGGATTTTTACGGAGGAAATCAATGCTGTTACCGATAATCCTACTATTTTCCCTGATGATGATAAAATCTTGTCAGGCGGTAACTTCCACGGCCAGTCAATTGCCATTGCCATGGACTTTCTTGCAATTGCACTCGCTGAACTTGCAAATATTTCGGAGAGAAGGACCTATCAGCTGATTTCAGGTAAGAGGGGACTGCCGAGTTTCTTGGTGATGAATCCGGGATTGAATTCCGGTTTCATGATTCCTCAATATGCTGCTGCATCCATCGTAAGCCAGAACAAGCAATTGTGTACGCCTGCATCCGTTGATTCCATCGAGTCATCGCAAGGTCAGGAGGACCATGTGAGTATGGGCGCCAATGCAGCCACAAAGCTGTTTCAGGTGGTAAATAATGTCGAGACTGTTCTTGCAATTGAACTGTTCAATGCAGCTCAGGCATGGGATATCCGTCTGCATGACGGCGCAAAACCGAGTTCGTTCACGGCTTCATTCATGAAGGATTACCGCAAGGTCGTTCCGTTTGTGGATAACGACAAGTATATGCACCCTGAAATCATGAAGTCTGTTGAATTTTTGAAAAAGCGCTAATTGCTTTAATTTTTTTCCATTTTTAATTTTTTTCCATTTAAGAAATAAAAAATGATTATATTTGCAGGTTGATAAGAAATGGGCTATTTGTAAATTAATTTAGAAATAAAGGTTTATAAATCAAAATTTTATATTAATCAAAAATTTAAATTAACGACTATGAAGAAATTATTACTTCTCGCAGCAGCATTCGCAGTAACATTTGCAGCTGTTGCTCAAAAGCCGGTTGCAAGAACACAGGACTACAAGTCAGTTGTTGCAACTGCAAACATGAATCAGGATCTTAGGGGCGACAATGCACCTGCATTACCAGTAAAGGTATCCAAAGGTATGACAGCTCCTGCATACGATCAGGAAATGGAAGTCATGCATACTATGTATGACCTCCAGACCAACAGTGGCTTGTCAAACAGATTCTATCGTTTTACCTCTCCAAGAGAAAAGTATGGTCACATTGGTGCTACATGTACAGGCGGTGTTGAAAGTTCTCCAAGTTTCCCAGACCGTGGCTCTTTCTACAACTATTTCGATGGTTCCGAATGGGTAATTAATCCAGCAGAAGTAACAAGAATTGAAGAGCAAAGACGTGGTTGGCCTACATACACAGGTGACAATAACGGCGGTGAATGGCTTGCTTCCCACTCTGCAGGTATTGACCTCTATCACAGAGAAGTGGCAGGTCAGGGTGACTGGAGAGAGGTTGCATATCCTGTATCAAGTGCTGAAAACACATGGCCTCGTATGTGCATTAATCCTGAAACAGGTACTATCCATCTTATTGAATGTGAACAAAGATCTGTAGGTTCACAGTATGAAAATTACATTTATTATTCAAGATCAACAGATGGCGGTAAGACATGGGACCCACAGGGAGAACAATTCCCACAAATTGAAGGTCACTATTCTCCAATTGCATACGCAGCTGATGATTACATTTGGGCTACACCAAGAGCTGGTGTTATCGCATTTGCATTACTTTCTCCGACAGCTGATGCTATCATCATGAAATCAACAGATGATGGTAACACATGGGAAAAGATTACAGCTTGGGAACACCCTGTTCCAATGTTTGACTATTACACAATGACACTTGATGATACATGTATGGCTCCAACAGGCGCAGGTGGTCTTGCAATTGATGAAAACGGAATGTGTCATCTCATGTTCGGTGTCTGTGCAGTTCTTTTCGCAGAAACTGGTGGTTCTTACAACTATTTCCCACTCTGGGGCGGTATGCGTTACTGGAATGAAGATATGGATACATACGCTGGTTATGAAGGTCTTGACATGTCACAAGACTTTGAAACATATCTTGCTGAATTAAAGTGCGAAATGCCTATAGCATACGGTTTCTGCTTTGACGGTGATGCTTCTGCAGTTCACGGTGGCGGTATCGATGTTTGCTCATATTACAGAACATTTGGTCCTGCAAGATTTGTTGACATTGAAATGGCTGGTCCTAACAGACTGCTTTGCGCTGTTTCTTCATGGGATGAAAGACGTGATTCTCCAGAAGGTTTCGTTATGACTCAGATTTACCTCACATCATACATGTTCAGCGATGAAGATGACAGATGGGAACAGGATACCACATGGGTTATTGACCGTAATATGGCTGGTTATCTCTGCGGTTGGACAGCAGGCGGCGAAGCTGTTGAAACAGATTGGGCTGGCTGGTACAGAATGAATAGCAGCTATTTACATGAATATGATGAATGTATCTATCCACAGGTTATTACTCAATATTCAGATCTTGATGCTGCTAACTTCTATGTATTCTATATGATGGATTCACAGTGTGGTCTTGCTCTTGATGGCGAAGATCAGACAGAGTATATCGACAACACAATAATGATGTATTACAACGACAGAGAATTCAATGGTGGTAAAATCCCAGAAGAATATCTCGGTATCAACGACCCAGTTGAAGAAGTTGCAAGAATGACTGTATATCCAAATCCTGCTTCAGACATGATTACAATTGAACTCAAAGACGCTTCAAACGTAAGAGTTTACAATGTTCTCGGTCAGGTAATGGATTCATTCAAGGTTAACGGCAGACATACTCTCAATGTTGCTTCCTACAAACCTGGTGTATATTTCGTTTCAACTGAAAATGGTCTTACACAGAAGTTTATTGTTAAATAATTGACATAAATACTTCGATAAAAAAAAGCTGTCCTGCGGGCAGCTTTTTTTTTATGCTATGTGCATGGGGCGGAACAGGTCGTTCACCGTTTTCACCGGATTGAAGGTCTCAGCGGGTACTTCTACGAAAAGCGTTATCCATCCGCTCATGGCACCGTTCCAAAGTCCGGGCAGCTCAAGAACTTTTATTGGCTTGCCGTTTTTCGATTTGTTGGAAATGAATGATGTGGCTTTGTCGATGTATTTGGTGAGGTCGTACCTGTTCCCATCTAAGTCCTTTGTCATGCAGACTATGTCAACCGGATTGAAATGAGTTGAGGAACGGAAGATTTTCTCCTGCTGCTCATCATTGTGATTTATTTGTGAACTTTCGACAATCTGTTTCGACAGGTTGCCTTTCTCATCTTTTACTATGAAAGGTCCGCCACCGGGTTCACCGGAATTTTTCACCATACCGCAGATTCTTATCGGTCTGTCGAGCATTTCTTTGATTATGTTGGTTTTATCAGACTTCGCAAGTTTTTTGAAATCTTGGCTAATGTTGAGATTTAATTCATCTTTCATGAAAGTAACAGCTTCGTCAATGAGTTTGTCATCTTCAGAACCTGTACTGATTTTCCTAAGAATATCGTTGCGCTTTTCAAAGAGATATTTTATGTGGCTGATGAATTTCCTGCGACATTCGACAATTGTGTCCCTTTTGCTTTGCGGTACAACATTGTCGATGTTTTTTATGAGAATGATGTCGGAGTCAATGTTGTTGAGGTTGTATATAAGTGAACCGTGCCCGCCCGGACGGAAAAGAATGCTTCCATCATCGTTGCGGAAAAGTGTGTTGTCCGGATTAACTGCAATGGTGTCAGTCGATGGTGACTGTATTGAAGTTGAAATGTGAATCTTGCAGCCGTATTTTGATTCGTATTTCGGAATGACTTTTTTTGCTGTCTCTAAAAATCTGTCGATATGTTCGGGTGACAATGTGTAATGGAGATAGACATCTTTGTTGTCAGTGTAGTTTATTGCTTCGCTGATATGTTCCTCGAAGGCGTAGTGATAACCGTCTGTGTCGTGGTGGAATTCTATAAGGGCCTTAGGTGTATTGCCAAAGTTGAGCCCCTTGTCGGTCAGAAGGTATTCCAGAATTGTTTTATAGTCTTTGTTTTCAAGCAGCGAATCAAGATTCAGACCGTCTTTCTCAAGTGCTTGCCGAAGAGAATGGCATAGTGCGAGTTCTTTCAGATGGCTGAAGAAATATGCTGGTGACTGGAAAGTCCCATCATCCGAGAGGACATGGTCGGCATTACTGCTTATTTTGTCGAGTGTTTCGAAAAGTGATTTGAACATTCTTGATGCAGCACCGCTGGCAGGAATGAAACTAAACAGTTTGTATTGCTTGTTGTCAGTGTGTTCTGTGTGTAATGATGAAATAGCGATAATGTCATCTGGTTTTGTTGCCGCTTTATACAGATTTATGAATTTGCTGCCTTGTTGGAAGGTGTTTATTTGTGATTCAACGGCTTCAATGCTTGAGCCATGTTCCTGAATCTGTTTCAAGTCTTGAGCGTTCATTGTGATTGTTTTTTAAGTTAAACTATAATGAGGTGTAAGAGTCTGATAAGGGTAGATGGCTATTTTGATATTGTCCTTAAAAGATTTTTCGATTTTAAAAGGCAGGTTGTCAAAATAGTTGTTTGATGAAATATAGTCTTTGCGTGACATGATTATTATAATGATGTCATCTTCAGTGATTTGGCTTTCGATATAAGTGTAGTTGCCCCATTCTTTGAATTCGTGCAGTTTCATGAAACTGACTTTACGTCCGTTGTTTATGGATTTCAGCATACTGTCGTATTCGGAGCTTGTGCAATATACATCGATTGGGATGGAAAGTTCCTGTGACAGGGTTACAACTTTCTTGAGCCACAATTCGAAGCCCAGTTCGAGGTTGCAGAGCGGAGGAGCGAACAGCTTGATGCTTTTGCTGCCGATGAGCTGGTGCTCAAGATAGCATACATAGACTGATTTGTCAACTGAGGCGGTGACATCCCTGATGCGTTCTTCGCGCAGCGTTGCGAGTGAAAATGTCTTTTCCCAAGGAATGATGATGGGGTAGGCGGATTTTTCGAGCGAAGTCCTCGCCAAAGCTGAAACCACGTTGTTGTCGATGGCATAGATTTCTTCAATTTTCACTTCGGAATCGGAGCCGAGCGACATTATGTTTTTGGTGTTGTTTTTTATTGAGGAGATGTTGTGTTCGGCATATTTGTTATTTGGTATAACATACAGAACACTTATAGGGTTAGGGGATTTTTTGTTTTTGATCAGGGAGACGAACTTCACTTGTTTTGCAAACAGGTCGGTGTTTATGAAAGGTATGAGAAAATGTTCTTCAGGGAGTTTTTGACTGTCTTTGCGGGTGTTATCTGAATCTTTGTTGATGATTGCGACCTGCTTTGAAGCGTGATGAGTTATCAGTGAGGATATTATGCAGGAAAGAAGCATGAAAATTATTGTTGCGTTCAGGAGAGTGTTGTTAACGAGTCCGATTCTTTGGCCTGCGAGTATGATTGCGAGTGTTCCGGCTGTGTGGGATGAACTGAGGCCTGTCATCAGTTGTCCCTGAAATCTGTTGAACCCGCATATCCATTGTGTCGTCTTGGCTGCTATCCATTTTGCAGAAGTGCCTGCCACTGTGAATATTATAGCCATAATTATGATGTCGTACCCCTTAAAAATCACTTTGACGTCAAAGAGCATACCAACCGAAATAAGGAATATCGGAATGAACAGAGCATTACCGACGAATTCGATTTTGTTCATCAGATTGGAGGATTTCGGGATGAATTTGTTCAGTGCAATACCGGAAATGAATGCGCCTATAATTGCTTCCATACCAAGTGCTTCGGCAAGCCATGACGATAAAAACAGTACTGACAGGACAAAGATATAGTGGGAATATCGTTCACCTTCGAATTTTCTGAAAAACCATTTGGCGATAATCGGAACAATTAGAAATTCCAACAGGAGAAATCCTGTCATTGACAAACTGAGGCGTATCCATAAATCGGTGTTAATGCCGAACTGTACATGGTTGACAATTACTGCCAACAGCGTCAGGGCGGCAATGTCAGAAATAATGGTTGCGCCTATGGTTATGGGTATTGAGTGATCATTTGTGATGTTGCGTTTTGTGACAATGGGGTAGGTCACTAAGGTATGTGTGCTGAAGGTTGCGGCGAACAGAATGCTACTGTCAAAACTAAAGTGAAATATGTAACGGAATAGGAAATAACCTATGAGTAGCGGAATTGTAAATGTAAGAAATCCGAACAGAAGGCTTTTGTATTTGTGGGCCTGAAATTCCTCGAGGTTGAGATCCAATGCGGTAAGGAACATGAGATACAGCAGTCCTATAGTGGACAGGAGTTCAAAAGTGGCATTGTTTTCGACTATGTTGAAGCCATAAGGCCCGATGATTATGCCGCAGATAATCAGTCCGATGACACTTGGAATGTTCAGTTTGTCGAACAGTATGGGCATGATGAGTATAATCAAAAGTATTACGGCGAACAGCAATACGGGATTTGTTATGGTCATTGACAATAGCATGCGGCGAATGAAATTTCTTATTTGAGAAATAATCTACAAAGTTAATTAAAAAAATTGATATATCTTTGCAAGATTATTAAAGTAATTAGGAATAATGAGTTACAATACCTCAAGAGAAAAGATAGCCCTGCCTGAATTTGGTCGCAATTTTCAGAGCATGGTTGAATACATCAATACAATAGAAGACAAGACGTTAAGGACCAAAGCTGCATACAGGTTAGTGGAAGTCATGTCGAACATGACTACTGCTGCAAAAGAAGGTGATTTCAACAGAAAGCTGTGGGATCAGATGTTCATCATGTCGGATTACAAACTTGATGTGGATTCTCCTTATCCTATGCCGGAACGCGAAGAGGTTAACAAAAAGCCTATGACTGTAAAATATAATGTCAACAATATACATTTTCGTCACTATGGAAAATTGATACATTCGCTTATCGATAAGGCTTCGGAAATGGAGGACGGTGAAGATAAGGACAAGGTGGTTTCTGACATTGCACTGCAAATGAAGAAACTTTATCTGCAGTGGAGCCTTGACAATGTTGAAGACTCGCAGATTTTTCAGGATCTTCAGATTCTTTCTGGCGGTAAGGTTAAGGTGAATCCGGACTTGGTATTGCCTTCATCGGAGGAACTGATGGAGAAAGAACGCGACAGAAACGTCAGGAATCAGTTCAATAATCGCAAGGGCAAGAAACAGAACAAGAAGAAAAAAAACCGTGATTATCAGAAACAATAGTTATGGCTACAGTTTTTAAGATAAAAGGTGGCAGAAAACTTTCAGGAGAGATAGTTCCTCAGGGCGCCAAAAATGAAGCGTTGCAGGTGCTGTGTGCTTCGTTGCTTACTACGGAACGTATAGATTATTACAACGTTCCGGATATTTTGGATGTCAACAGGCTGCTGGAACTGATAGAATTGCTCGGCGCGGAAGTCGTGCGTGACGGAGCTCATGTAAGCATTACAGCCAAAAATATTGACATCAGCAAAGCGATGACGGAGGAATATTCGCGGCTGTCGGGCGTGTTCAGAGGTTCGGTAATGCTTGTAGGACCGATGCTCTCACGTTTCGGGAAGGCGTATATCTATAAACCTGGCGGTGACAAGATAGGCCGTAGGCGTCTCGACACACATTATTTCGGTCTCAACAAACTTGGAGCAAAGTTCCAGGTTGATGACAATTTACCGTATATCACTATTACCGCTGACCGACTTCAGGGAACTTACATGCTGCTTGACGAGGCGTCAGTTACCGGTACCGCCAATATCATAATGGCGTCTGTTTTCGCAAAAGGCAAGACAACTATTTTCAATGCTGCTTGTGAACCATACATTGTGCAGCTTTGCACTTTGTTAAAAAAAATGGGAGCAAAGATTGAAGGTGTTCGCTCGAATCTTCTTACTATTGAAGGAGTTACGTCACTTAACGGCGCAACACATACGATACTTCCTGATATGATTGAAATTGGCTCGTTCATTGGAATGGCTGCGATGACTGCTTCGGAAATACGCATCAAAGACGTGTGTTTAAGCGAATTGGGACTTATTCCTACGGTTTTTTCCCGTCTTGGCATCGAACCGTATATCGAAAATAATGACCTTATTGTCCCTGCACTGCAACATTATGAAATCAAGCCTTTCGATGACGGCTCTCTGATGACGATATCGGATGCCCCGTGGCCAGGTTTCTCCCCTGACCTTATCAGTATTGCCCTTGTGACCGCTATTCAGGCAAAAGGCAGTGTTCTCATCCACCAGAAGATGTTTGAAAGCCGACTGTTTTTTGTGGACAAGCTGATAGACATGGGAGCTCAGATTATTCTGTGTGACCCGCACAGAGCAACAGTAATCGGACTTGATCACAGCATTCCGTTGAGGGGTATTTCACTTACATCTCCTGATATACGTGCAGGAGTGGCACTGCTTATCGCCGCTTTATCGGCTGAAGGTACAAGCGTTATCCATAATATTGATCAGATAGATCGCGGATATCAGAACATTGATGGCCGTTTGAGGGCAATAGGTGCTGATATTCAACGTATTGAAGAGTAATTGTTAATTTTGTAAAATTTATAAATTATGAAAAAAATTGTTATCGTTACAGTCATGTTACTGTCAGTCGTAACGTGTTTTGGTCAGGATGATAAAACCGAGACTAAGAATTGGGACAAAGGAGTAACTACATCGTTGAACTTTTCGCAGATAGCATTCTCCAATTGGGCTGCAGGTGGGGTCAACTCCATTTCATTCAATGGGTTTGTCAAAGCTTTTGCTAATTATAACAAGGATAAATCACATTGGCTCAATAACATCGACCTTGAGTATGGATTGATTCGTACAAGTGATATTGAATATTTTAAAAAATCCAATGATAAAATTTATTTGGAGAGCAAATACGGCTATGATTTGGCAAAAAAATGGAGACTTACGGCTTCATTTAATTTCCTCAGCCAATTTACAAAGGGTTATGATTATACAGTCCTTGATGATAACGGCAATTTCAAGCTCCTTTCAGGTTTCATGTCTCCTGGTTATATTCAGTTTGGTGTTGGCTTTGATTATCTGCCAGTGGATTACTTTACCATCAGTTTATCGCCTTTGATGTCAAGGATGACTATTGTCACAATCCCTGAACTGAGGACTAAATATGGCAATGCTGCAGATCAGGTTGTAAGATATGGTTTGGGCGCTCAGGTTGGATTTGATTTCAACAAGGAAATCTTTAAGAATGTAACATTGCAGACGAGTGCAAAGGCATTCTTCGACTATCTTGACAAGCAAGGCTATAATCCTGTTGTAAACTGGGATTTGGCAGTTGTGATGCAGATAAACAAATTTATGGCTGCCAACATCGGAACGAGTCTTATATGGGATAAGAATGTCCTTGTCTTAGACACTGATGGTGATGGCGTGTATGACAAGAGTGCTTTGCAGTTCAAGGAACTGTTAGGTGTGGGATTTACGTTTTCATTTTAACGGAGGAAACCATTTTCCGGAAGTGTTGCTCAGATAATACGAGATGGATTAATGGGATTGAAGTCAATATCCATAATTGAGTTCAATGGTATTTTCTTCCCGTCCTGCATTATCAGCTGATGCTCGTATTCGTCTAATTTTTTCATAATTCCGGTATAAGTTTGATAGGAGCCGCCTGACTTAAAAGCGTCCGGTTGAAAGTATATTATTGTCAACGTTGGCTTTTCGTCAAGTATGTCCATCAGCAATGACATCTTGCGGTTCAACTGCTCGTTGGTATATTCTTCCAAGTCCATCTTTTCATCGGTATGTCTGCCTGACTCCCTGATGGCAGCATCGTAGCCTGTCAATGCGGAAAACGGAGCAAACTGTGCTGCACGTTCAAGCATTGTCATCCGCTTATGATTCTTCGGTTCCCAATGCGGTAAATTTATTATGTCGTTATTTGTATCCATGGCTGCCTTCAGATTTATGAACTGTCATATCTATTCGTGGTGCCCACCTATCTGAGCGTTGCGGTCTATTGCGGTGGCTCCTTCCTCGAAATTCAGTCCTTTAAGAATTGCATTCTTGCCGAAACGCTGTTTGATGGCGAGGCGGGCGTCTTGTATTTTCCGTTCTTTATCCAATGCCTGCTGCTCCAGCTGTTTCTTGTTCATCAGTTCCTCGTAATCGGTAAAAAGATCAAGTTGTTGAATATCAGCATTATGCTTGGCAGAGTCCTCGTCAACCACATGGTTTGTGGCAATGTTTATTCTTCGGATGAGCAAGTCGGGATTGACGATTCGGTCGTAGAGTTCAACGATGGCATGCATGATGAGCATAGAAGATGAGGTCTGCATTTTGAGATTGGCTGTTCCTTGTGCGTGTTTTGGCACCTGCCGCCCATAGTGGTCAATATGCACTTCTCCATGGTATTTGGCTCGAATTTCAGGATTGGTCAGGCTTTCGGTATCATAACCTATAGTGAGCACCAGTTGGTCAGTCACCTTGTGTTTTGCAACGAGGTCAAGAGCTATGGCATCGGCCATTTCCTGGACTACCACCTTAGCCTTCGTGAAATCGTAGGGACTCTTTAGTACCTGGCCGCTACTGAGGGAATTGCTTTCAGGCTTATAAGCTTTTATCATATCCATTGTGCATGGTTCGTAGCCCCAAGCATGGTCTATCAGTAATTCTGCGTTCACGCCGAATAGACTGTAAAGGAAATCCTCATGCTGTAGTGATGTCTGAGCAATTTTGCCCATTGTGTCGATGCCATACGGAGCCAGTCTTGCGGCAGTACCTCTGCCCACGCGCCAGAAACTAGTGATTGGCTTGTAATTCCACAAAAGTCTTCTGTATGACATTTCATCGAGTTCAGCTATGCGTACTCCGTCTTTGTCAGCTTCTTTGTGCTTGGCTACAATGTCCATGGCGACTTTAGCTAAGTACAAGTTGGTGCCGATGCCTGCTGTGGCTGTGATTCCGGTTTGGCTTAACACGTCACGTATCACCTTCATGGCGAATTCGTGGGCGGTCATTTTGTATGTGCCGAGATATCCGGTGACATCAATAAAAACTTCGTCAATGCTATAGACATGTATGTCTTCTGACGAAACGTATTTCAGGTAGGTTTCATAAATTTTGGTGCTCACATTTATGTAATGTGCCATGCGAGGCGGTGCGATTATGTAGTCAAGCTCCAAGTCTGGATGAGCGGCCAGTTCATTGGCATTGCAAGATTTCCCGGACATTCGCCATGAAGCCTTTTTTTTCCGTTGGAGATTGATTTCCTTAACACGCTGTACGACTTCGAAGAGACGTGCCCTTCCGCTGATGCCGTATTCTTTCAGTGCCGGTGACACTGCGAGACAGATGGTTTTCTCAGTACGGCTCTTGTCGGCAACGACGAGATTGGTGGTCAGAGGGTCAAGCCCCCTGTCCACGCATTCTACTGAAGCGTAGAAGCTTTTCATGTCAATTGCCACGTAAGTGTGACTGTCGTTTCCCATAAATCAGCTATCTCTCCTGACGTTCAATCACCTTTTTCAATCGATAGCGTTCGTCCGTTGATTTCCCGATAGCATTGATAAACTGTTTGTCGTATCCTGGCGTAGAGTAGGGACCGCGAAGCAGTTCACCGTCTTTTGCAGGACGCACCACTTGGTCGTTGTATCTTACAATTAGGAACTTTGCCAGTTTGTCCCAACGTTGCATCATGCGTTCGGCATAGACTATGCTTTTTCGGTTCAGGAAGCTTTGGCGTTCAACGGGCTGCATATCCTTTATGGAGAGCAACACGCTGTCCTGGTCGGCAAAATAATAGGTTTCCAACTCTTTTTGCGCCTCACGCAGGTCGCCTATCATCATTGAATAGCGCGGATAGACCATATTGGCCACCCAGTTGTTCATCCAGAATGCGGACTCATAGCTGAACTCGTTGTGAGGATTGTTCTCGGAACGGAAGCAGTCGGGTACTTGGGTTATACAACAATAGAGTGGTACGTATGCCACCATGTTGGCATCATCGCAGTTGAACCAAGTGACGCCGCCCACATCATCGGGTAGCCACGAACGCATTTGGCAGGTCATGGTGAAAGCCGATTGTTGAGTGGCGATGGGACGCTCACGGAAGTAATCGATGCTGTCGCTGTCGCTAAAGTGCATAGGCAATGGACGGATAGGCATTCCCCATGGACCAGCCGTCATGTCAGCGGTCATATCCAATGGCGTGTCTTCGAAGTGGTCGCGCATATCGGCTTGCAAGTCTTGCATGGAAAGTGGCTTGTCAGGCTTAATCCATAGTGGCAGGTGGTCGCATTGGTCAAAGTGTCCGTTAATGTAGGGAAGGTATTTGTCCATCTCTTCGTGGCTATAGTGATGGCGGAAGAAACTCCACACACGGGCATCTGCATAGCGCACATTTTCGAAGTCAATTGGGCAATAGGCATCGCGGAACGAGAAGTCCTCGTCATTGCCCTTGAAAAAGCCCATTTCCTTGGCAAAACTGATGACATCTTTGGCATAAACGCATTCAATCTCAGGGTTGTTTATGTTCTTCAGGTTATTACTGCTGATGCTGTGTTTCGATTTCTTTTCCAAAGGGAACTGACGGATGCGGCTCAGGTTGGCATGGGCGCAGATGCAGTCGTCGGGGATCCGCAAAGCCACCCAAACGGCTCCATTATGCTCAGGCCCTTTGCCGATGATTTCCATAATCCAAGCTTCGTTGGGGTCGCAGACGGTGATGGATTCCCCACTGCTGTTGTAGCCGTATTCCTCAACCAATTCGGCCATACATTTGATAGCTTCTCGTGCTGTGGAAGAACGTTGCAAAGCCAAATGCATCAATGAGAAATAGTCCAGCAAGCCTTCGTGGTTGACCAACTCCTTGCGTCCGACAAAGGTTGTCTCTACAATGGTTACCTGCCGTTCGTTCATCAGTCCGACGACATTGTACGTGTATTCCACTTGCTTTACAAACCTGTCTTTGTGAGTAGGACCCCAGCCGTGGATGGGAATCAGCTCTCCCGCTGCGTGCCGGCCCGAAGGAGTATAAAACAGAGAACCGGAATAGCAGAATCCATCGCAGTTGTAAGTACACATAACACTGCCGTCGGTAGAGGCCTTTTTGCCTACTATCAAATTGGTGCATGCCATAGCGGTTTCAAGGCCAAAAATAATCGTTAATACTATAGAAAACAGTCTTTTCATTACTTAAATATCTTTTAATAGGTTTTTAGTAGGGGATTATTAATCATGCAAAGATACATCATTCAGTAATAAAGTTCACATAATCCTAACAAAAAAATGAGATTTACGAATAGTATGTGTATATTTGCACTTTACGAAAAAAACTTCAATTAAATAATCTATGAAAAAAATTATGACAGCCATTGTAGTTGCAGTAGCCCTGTCGGCCTGCACATCCCAGCAGCCTAAGATGCTGGTGCTTTATTATTCCCAGGAAGGGACAACACAGAAAGTTGCTGAAGAAATCGCTGCCCAGACTGGTGCGGACATCGAACGCATTGATGTGACGGAACCTTATTCCGGCAATTTCGAGGAAACTATCCAGCGCTGCCTCAAGGAGCGTGAGGAAGGAATCTTGCCTCAAGCCAATCCTGTCAAGGCAGACCTTTCCAAGTATGATGTCATTTTCCTCGGCTATCCGATTTGGTTCGGGACATATCCACCTCCAATTGCTGCAATGCTTAGTGATTCCAAGCTTGACAACAAGACTGTGGTGCCGTTTTGCACCTTCGGCAGCGGTGGTTTGCAAAGCAGCATAGCCGACTTGAAACAGGTGCTCCCCAATGCTAATATGCGCGATGGTTTCGGCATCCGCGCTGCCCGTATTGGCAGCCTGAAGCCTGAATTGGAGCGCTTCCTTATTCTTGGTGGATACAAGGATGGCAAAGTGGAGCAATATCCTGACTATTCAGAGCAGGTACCCGTAACTGAGGAGCAGGCTGCCATCTTTGATGCCGCATGTTCTGGCTATCAGTTCCCGCTGGGAACGCCTGTCAGTGTCGGTTCTCGCGAAACTTCCACCAGCATGGACTATCTGTTTACGGCTGAGGGTAGCAGTCCTGACGGAAACGTTTCCCGTTCCAAGGTGTATGTCACTGTTCCCAAGGCCGAAGGCTCCAAGCCCGAATTCACGATAGTTGTGCGGTAGGCAATCACACAAAAGAACCTTTTGGTTGTAATCTCAACCATTATGGCTTGATGTGTTTTTGATAAGCCATTCTCTCGTTGCCGTTAAGAAGGTGGATGATTCCGCAATATTGATAGCCATGTCTCTTCAGACCTTTTCGCATGATGACGTTGGCTTCGTGTGTGTCGATACGGATGTTGGGTGCTATGGCCTGGCAATAGTCCAGCACGGCATCTAAAACACCATGCGAGTCGGGGGTGCTGGCTATGCGGTGGATGACGTGATATGGTTCATCGTCAAGCCATTGTCCATTGTAAATGACGTTGTAGGTCACTTCAGGACTGGGCAGTAATGTGAAGGTCCCGACAATCTTTCCCGATGCGTTGAGCATGACATGGCTTCCTCCAAGTTCGATGTCCTTACGGAACGTGTCATCGCGCGGATAGCCATCGGGCCATTGGTTGACATTGCCGTAGCTTCGCATGATTTCGCGTGCCTGGTCACGGAGATTGAGTATGATTGGCAAGTCCTCTTTAGTGGATGTTCTGATATAATAACAATGTAAGAAGGCATGTCTGTCGTGCTCCGAAAACTTCTCAATGGCATAGCGAAGCATGGTGCGGGGCATGGGTTGGCAACGGGTTGAGAGCCAGTCTTTTAGTCGTTGCTCATCGCGTTTGCCTGCTTCGCGGAGTAGCCAACCAACGGCTTTTTGAAGGAGGTCGTGGAGTGGTTGGGGCTTCCGTAAGAAGATGTCGGCAAGGGCGTAGGTGTCGTCCAACTGTCCATGTCGAATGAACTGCATGGTGCTGACGATGCCGATGCGTTGTTCCCAGATGGTCTTCCCGTTTTTGGCGAGGTCGTAAAGTAAAGTCCGGTCTTTGTCCAACAGCCAAGTACCGAGCAGTTCGTAGCAGGATAGGTCCACCAGGTCCCAATTGTTAATGTGTTCGGTATGAGTGAGATAGAAGTCAATGCATTGTTGTCGCAGTGCTTCGTCCTTTTTTGCGTGTTTGAATATTTGCACTACGACTAATAAGGCCGCCAAACGCATTTCGTGGTATTCTGAGCGGATGCATTGTTCCAAATCCTTGAATGAGGTTTCTTTCCAGCATTGCTTCACCACCTCGCGCGTCACGGGTACCTTGATGCCGAGGAACTTGTCACCTTCGCCGTATTGCCCTTCCCCCGTCTTGAAAAAACGTGAGAGACCTTCCGCTTGGGTGGAGTCCTGATGGGCGAGGATTTCAGTGTAAAGTCGGTTGTTCATATTAATTGGCAAACATTAGATTTGCGGCGTGAGTTTCTGCAAGCAGGTTTGCAAGGGCAAAGATAATAAATTTGTGACACTCATTAACAATCGATTTTTTTTCTTACTTTTGCCCTGTCATTCGCCCAAAGCCTATTCGGATTCGGGGTGGGGAACAGACATATTGAGAAAAACATTGAACTGACGTTTTATCTGCGATGCATTAATACAAAATTGAATATGAGAAGATTTCAAAAGCTATCAGTCATCATGCTAATGATAGTGGCAATTTTCACCGCGGGATGCACTCCCGAAGAAAACAAAGATTACGATTACGTTGACCTTGGCCTGCCGAGCGGCACGCTGTGGGCTACCTGCAATGTGGGCGCAACTACACCAGAAGGCTACGGCGACTATTTCGCTTGGGGCGAAACAGAATCCAAGACCACCTATAATTGGAGCACTTACAGGTACTCCAATGGCAAATATGACCAGTTGACCAAATATTGCAACAAATCCAATTATGGCTACAACGGCTTCATTGACAGTCTGAACGTTCTCCAATTGGGTGACGATGCTGCTACGGCCAATTGGGGCAATAGATGGTGCACGCCCACTAAGGAGCAATGGCAGGAACTTCTCGATAACACTACCAGCGCCTGGACGACCCAAAACGGTGTAAATGGCATACTCTTTACTGCGAGCAACGGCGACAGTCTCTTCCTGCCCGCTGCGGGTTACCGTTGGGACGACGGGGTCTACGAAGTTGGTTCGGTCGGCGACTACTGGTCGAGTTCGCTCTACACGGACTACCCGCAAAACGCGTGGGACTTCTACTTCCATTCGGATGGCTTGTACTACAGCGAGCGGGTCATTGGTCTATCTGTCCGAGCAGTGCGCTCCTCTGGATATCGCATCACCTTGAGAAAGTTCATTTGATAGGCAGTCAGGTTCTCCTTTATTTTTCACTGCAAATACCATCCTAAAACCAGTGTTTCGTAATTTTATTAGTTACACAAA
>JAFYJP010000204.1 GCA_017538085.1 Bacteroidales bacterium
TACTCGGCCTCGGCAATTATACCTGGTTAGGCGGTGAAGACAACCTGATCCAATTGCAGCGGTATTTGGCCGATGTAACCGAAACAGCAGTAGAGATTAAGCAGTTAGGATGGCAAAAGCAAGGCTTCTATAGCTTCTGCAACGGTGCCTTAGAGGATGGTGAATGGCATGAAATTGATGAATACGGCATTGTAAGACTCGGTGCCGGCAACTACTACTTGCCAGCCATGTCAAGCATCTATAAGAACAGTCCAGAGTTATATTCAAATGAGCGGAAATTCCGGCATTTAGAATACTCGTCCATATCATTGCGAGACTATTTCACCAAGATTCTGGCGGTGCATGGAGACAATGCCATGGTCGGCCTATCCTTCTTTATCGCCAGTCTTTTCCGTGACATAGTCGTTAAGAAATCTCGCGGTTTCCCGCTTCTCAATCTGTTCGGTCCCAAAGGCTCCGGAAAGACAGAACTCGGTCACTCACTGATGTCATTCTTCGTCAATGAGAATGACCCTCTTGGCATGGTATCGGACTCTCTTCCTGCGCTGTCTGATGCAGTAGCCAGCACCAGTAATGCCCTTGTTCAGATCGATGAATATTCCAACGGTATCGACATCAAGAAATTGGAGTGGTTGAAGGGATTGTGGGGTGGCTTAGGCCGTAGCAAAATGAATATAGACACGAAAAACCGTGAACGTGCGAGAGTGGATAGTGGCATCATTCTGACCGGTCAGGAAATGCCAACTGCAGATATTGCATTGTTCCATAGGGTGATTTATCTGACGTACGACCGTCAGCATCACAACCAGGAAGAACGTGATCGATGGAAAGACCTTTGCCATGACCGTCTGATGGGAGCGACCCATATCACACTGGAAATTCTGTCCCACCGTGACAAATTCGAATCCTCATTCGGCGAAGCATGGAAAAAAGCAGAGATTGACCTATCGTATCGACTTCGTGGGTATGAAATTCAGGACCGTATAGAGAAAGACTGGACTGTACCATTGGCAGCTTATCTGGCAATAGCAGATTCTATTGACGTTCCATTCCGCTATGATGACCTTCTTAATTTCTGTGTAAAAGGCGTTATTCGTCAGAATGACGTATGTTCTTCTGCAGACGAGGTTGCAGGATTCTGGCGAATAATCAGCAGTGCCCAACAGAAAGGGCTTCTGATGAATGAGCAGGACTTTGTCATCAAGACCAAGAGGTTGCTCCGGACAAACGTCCAGGAACTACCACTTGAGTTTGAAGAAAACCGCCAGATTCTGATGTTCCGCAAGGACATCATGCTTGCAACCTACCGTGAGTTGGGGAAGAAAATGGACGAAAAGATCCTGTCTCCAGAATCCATTCTTCACTACCTTCAGATCTCACCTGAGTATTTGGGTGTGAAGATTCAGCCAGAAAGATTCAAACGATTCGGGTCGAATGGCTTGCCCATACAGGAGCCGTATATGGAAGACGGCAAATCAAAGCTAAGAATCATGTATCAGAGGGATAGGCCACTATGCTTTCACTACAAATTGCTTAGTGACAAGTTCGGCATTATTCTCGACACCTATATGGGACAAGAAAATGAAGAACCAGAGGAACCTGTCCAACCAGAATTATTCGAAGAGTCAGTTCCCTTCTGACTTTGAAAATTGAAATATATCATGTAAGCCAGGCGACCATTATTGGCCGCCTTTTTTGTTTTCTTCCTTCAAAAAAAATTTTTTAAGTTGAGAAAAATGGGTGTGCCAATCGTGCCAATTCGTGCCAACGCTGTAATTTATTGATTTTCAGCAAGTTGCAATTTGTGCCAAAACGATTTTTTTTGTGCCAACGCTGTGCCAATTCGTGCCAACGGTTTTTGAAAACAGCTTTTTTGTGCCAAAACGTGGCAACATTGTGCCTATTATTATATATATTGTGACAAAGAAGAAAAATATAACTATCTATTATTCAGCAAGTTACAAATTATCTATGCTGTTGGCACGCGTTGGCACAATTGGCACAACAGAAAATATACACGCGAGAAACTTTTTTTTCATTTGTTAATCCTTACAGCATCCAGCATAAAAAAAGAAAGGAGCCATCATACAGATGACTCCAGTCCTGAACGTTAACCTTATCTATACTTTTGAAATACACCCGCCGGAGGCAGAATTATCTCCGAAGACCTGTTCGCTTCTGTTTGGTAAAGCCATTCTTTTTCCACCAGTTCCAATCATCGTCACGTTTCTTCGGCAAATCGTTGTTTCCACCACCACCTCCACCGATAGAAGGAGTGTCAGGTGGCAATACCATTTCCGATACGACAGACATCACACCTGCAAGAATGAAGTTTGCTTTTTCTGCACTCATATTCACCGAGTCAACGAGTGACTGAGCTGCAGCGTCTAACGCACCAGGCTCTCGCCATCCATCAGCACTATTCGAATTGATAGCCTTGGCAGCTATAGCTTCTGGCAAAGTGTCTTCAATGTCCCTTCGACTGAATTCTCGTTTAAAAGAACGAGGAGATATGACATCTTTGATTGCAATTATGCCATAACTTTCAGCTTTATCACGTTCAATTTCTGCTGCAGTCGACTTACTGCTGACAACAGTAGCACCTTGTTTAACAGGCATTTTCTTTGTTTCATCGTCTTTTCTGATGCGTTCCCACTCAGATATAATTTTCTTTGCTGTAAGCTTAGAGCCAATCTGGGAGGCATTGTAGCTTTTTCCGGCGTAGTCAACGGAGTAGTTGACAACCGTCCCTTTAGAATCATGTTTGAGCGACACAAAACACTGTTTGCTTTCAAGTTTGGCCACAAACTCATCCCAATCAAAAGTATTGCCTTTCATTTGGCGCAAGGTGTCATAGATAATATCCTTGAGGGAATTTTTGGTATAAAGCGGAATATTGGTTAGCTTCAGTCCAAGTTGTGATGCGGTAAAAGTGCTATGTTCACGGCCGATGGAATAACCGTCAACATTACCGTACTTGTCTTTATGGAACTGTATAGTGTAGTTCTTTGTCCTGCCCTTATAATCTGTATAAGTGGCGGCTCTGACCTTCGCTTCAAACTCCTTCCAGTCGAAACTGTACCCTTCCATAGAAGCCAGAATATCGTTGATGACATGATTGATTTCATCGATATGTCTTTGACGGATATCCATTGCTTTCGTCCATCCCATTTCCTGGTTGATTTTCTCAGCCGCCATAGCTGCACGCTTGGCAATATCGGTGATATTATTGAGCTGATTGTCAACAGTATAACGCGATACAAGGATATGAAGATGAAAGATTCCTGAGTCAGAATCACGATGCAGGATAGCAGCCCAACGGCTATCTGACAGTCTGGTTTTCGGAAGCTTCGTTTTTTTCCGTTTACCTTTCTCGTCAAGGAGCCACTCACCGGTTTTCTTGTCTCTTTTTGCTTTGTTCAGTTCGACCTTATCGATTTCAGCCAGGAGTCTTTTTGCGTGCTCAAACCACTCCTGTTCACTCCAGTTTTCAGATTCATTACTGGTTGGGGAACACTCAATTTTTATCATGTCCAAGGTAACATCTTTTCCTCTTCCTTGGTAGTATCTCCCCGCTTCTTTAAACTCCAGCCATAGGTCTTCAAATTGCAGATCGTCGATGAAAAGATCGTGGTCACCAGCCATGTTTTCAGCACCGAGAAACACGGCCTTCTCTTTCTTGGCTGCATACTCTGTATATGCTGCACCGTAGGATATACTTCTTGCTTTTGCTATCATAATCTACAAATTATAATATGTTCATCCACTTTTCAATAAAGGGGATAATTTGTCCAAAAATGGCATCATTCCAGGGCACGAAATACTTAGCTTCCGCAAGTTTTTCTTTACGTTCTTCAGCTGACCAGCCTTGAGAATTAACGAACGAAAAATGTTTTCGCAAGTCTGCACGAACAGCCATAAGTTCGTTCCAAAATTCAGGATGCGGCACATATGTTTTTTGAGGTTTATAGCCCAAAGAAACTCTACGAATGTAGTCAGCTCTGCTCAAATTCAGTTGTTCAGAAAGCCTTCCTATTTCGTTCCATTCATCGTCACTGAGAAGCACATAATGACGCTTGCGTGCACATGAGATTCCGTTGCTAAAATCTGTTTTTTTCTTTCTCATATTTTTAAAAAATTCATATTCAAATTTCAAAATTATTATTACAAATAATGCTGTTCAAAACTTGTTCAAACATATTAATCAGATATGAGCCTGCGAGTATTGAAAAACTAACGAAAACGATTCATCGGTTTCTCGTTAGCAAGATATTTTCTGGGGGGCAGAAAATAAATCTTGATTACTGCGCGTGCGTCCTAATCTCTCTTGCTTGATTTTAGACTACAAATATAGCTAATATAATTGAGTCGACCAAATATTTTTAAGGTTTTATTTCTTTTTTCCCAAAAAGTCTTTGTCAATTAGAAAAAATTGACTATCTTTGCAAAAAATATAACGAATATATGGCGACTAAAAGTAAAATCAAACTTGATAAGTGTGCATACGATTATAGCGTTTTTCGATGGGGGCAACTGACAGAATTGCCAGTCGCCACTATCGTCAGCAAACTGTCCGCTGGAGAGATGGTGCCAAGTACGGCAACCAAAAAGACAAAGAAAGAAATCGACAAACTGCTACAGAAGATTTCCGAATTTGTTCCACGTGTGCGACTGTCAGCTTCTGACGGTCGGGAGATTCGCACCATGAATGCCCAATGGTACCACCACCTCCACCACCTCAAAAAAGTATTGTTAAAAAAACAAAAAGTTGTGTATCTGTCGAAGGCGGTTAATGACATTCTGAAACAGAGAGAGGTGAAGGGAGTTCGTTGCACAAACGGAATCCTTACCACCTACCTCCACCACCAAAGCTTTGTCAACGGCAAAATCCTATACCGGAACTTAGACCCTATTAAAGTAGCTGATTATATAGAACAATATGCTGGATCTTTCTGGGAAAAGCTCAATAAAGACGGGGAGACAATTGAGGTCTCGTTGACCACCAAATTTACCACCACCTCCACCACCAAAGCTACACACAAAAAGCCGCTGCTGTCTACGAAAGACAGAGCCATGTCTTTGTTGCTTTTTCCCTATTCTATCTCAACACCATCCGACTCGAATTTTACCGTTGCCGTAATGAATGATTTGAGTATTATCGAGCAATTTCTTGAGTGGTCAAAGGCACAAAGAGAAATCGATTATACACCAGAATACCGACAGGTATACGAGCAGTATCGTGCCAAGTTGATGACCGTTCCTACTCCGAAGGAAGTTGTATTACCGGCTTCTGATATCAAGAACAATCCCACACGTCTTTCTGATATTGAATCCAACAAAGCTGCAATTATGAAGCTGCTGTTGAAGAAAGCGGGTAATAATCAATTAGATCATAGCATTATCAATGAAACACAAAACCTGCAGTCCATTGAAAAAATGGCATCACACCCAAATTTTCAAGTTCTCTTCGCGAAGTTACAGGACCATAGCAAAGATGTCGTGTACACATCTCATGTTTTACAGTACCTTCGCAATCTCCTTAATAACAGCCCAGTATGAGAGACATTAAGTATAGCTATTGTCTGAATGAGAACAACGAACTTGTTCACATCAGCAGCGTGTCTGTAGAGAACAGGCATAGCCATACTTATCATTGTCTGGAGTGTGGGCAACCGCTGATTGCAAAAATTGGGAAAATCAAGGTTCCTCACTTTGCTCATGCAGCAGGTACCGCCTGTGATGGAGAGTCATACCTTCACAAGCTGGCCAAGCGTAGGATCTTTGATAAGTTCATGTCATCAGACAGCTTTCCTATTACGTTTGTCAGAGATGTTCCATGCCAGGACTCAGACCACTGTCTTTACTGTGAAAGAGACTATTGCTTTGAGCGAGATGTCAGCATTCCAAGTAATCTGAGGACATGGAAGGGAAATGTCGTCTATGATACATGCAGAGAAGAAGTAAGCATTGGAGATTTTCGACCAGACCTACTTTTGACATGTTCGACGAAGCCAGACAGAGAACCTGCATTTATAGAGGTCTATAAAACCCATGAATCCACACAGGAAAAGAGAATGTCGGGCTACAAGATGATTGAAACAAAGAAGATTGAAGATGAAGCCGACATTGATGCCATCATCGAAAATGGATTTGTGGAGGGAAAGAACTGTCAGCTGTTCAATTTTCATCCCAAGCTGCCAGATATCAAAAAGAAAGATATGCCCATCGACAGGTTTATACTGTTCAGAAATGGAGCTGCCATTATACACCGTGCTGTGGATTATGTTGTCATGTGTGACAAGCTTAACAAAAGGGTAGATCCAAACTCTGTTAGAGAACTGAACATGAGAGGCGGTATTGACATCTGGGGATCTCTTGCTGCAAACAAGCAACTTGATTCCTACCAAACAGGACTTGTATATCTTTTGAAAAAGGGTCTGGTCATTAAAAACTGCATCCTGTGTAAGTTCTATAGATTCAATGACTTCCATAATAGTTACATCTGTATCCTCTACAAGTCCCTTGGTGCACAGTCACCGAAGCCGAGGCAGTCGATGGCAAACACATGCCCCCGATACGAGTTGAACCAAGAGCTGATGAACCATCCACTTTCAGAATTGGAAAAGGAGGTTTCAGAAGTTCCAGTGTGATATATTTATATACTACCTTATTTTATAAAGCATTTAGAAAAGGTAGTATATACCCACCCCAAAAACGCTTTTTCCAGAACGCACAATTTTCCGTACAAGAATTTACGAGGAACCGGAAAAGCACCAGAATTGTCATCAGACAGGCTGATTTGAAACTTTTTCAAGAATATTTGCAAGAGTTTCAAGATTTTTTCGTATCTTTGCACCATCAGCGAAGGAAATGACGGCATGTTGATGTTCCTCATCTTGAGAAACGGAGGCGGTTTCCATCGCTCTTTTTTGTCCACTACTCATCTCACGAATACAGCCATTCTCCGGCATCGGTAAAAAAAGTGAGCGAAGCAGAACAGCGTATCGATAAACGATTGGCTGAGCTGAATCGCTCAATGTTTGAAGAACAATCTCTCAAATCCAATCTTGTTGGAAACTCTGCCGAACACCCTGCCGAAACAGTTGTCTCCCGAGTTAACGGCGCACAGAGCGTTGCTTCTTCGGGTGCAAAGTTACAACATTTTCTTGAACTGGCAAGGAAAAAGAAGAAAAAAGTTCAGAACCTTATAGCCGAGCAGCGAATCAATCCCGCTGAGGTCAACTACTTGGATCTGAACTTGTAAAAATTGAGCTTCTTGATTCTCCGATCAACGCGAGTTTTATTCGTTCGTTCAACATTGGCCAAAACGGATCTGACACGAAGGAGTTCACAAGAATCTCAATTTCAGGTGCAAATTTAGAAAAATTATCACCCAACAGCTCTGAATGGCACTTAGCTGAACAGCGTAACGCTGTGCCGGACCTCCTTCCTACGCAAGGTGATAATTTTTCTACTGCAAAGATACAACTTTTTACATTACTTCATTCCTATAGTTATTCTGTGCATATTCGGCAAAGGAATTGCATCCAGCCTGTCCAATTTTCTCGACTGCTGCATTATACACATCCTCCAGTGTCAGGAAACGCAAGTTAGCAAGAAATCCGTCTATGCCAACGTCAAAGCGCAGATCCGTTGACTGGGCATTATACTCATCCAACTTTCCATGACAGTGGCCGTGAAGCATTACAGAACCATGAGGTTTACGATTCCACGTCACCATAGGATAGTGGCACATCACAACATTGAAGTCCTCCTGTAGGAACGGTGCTACTGTCGGCTTGAACCGCATCTCCTTGATTTGGTACACCTCCTTGAAGTAGTTCCTGTTGGCTTTGATGACAGAGCCGTCATGATTCCCCTCAATGAGGAACTTTTGTCCTGGAAGTTTCTCCAATAGCAGCCGGGCATCCTCGCTCTTCAGGAAAGTCAGATCCCCCAGGATATAAACTGTATCATGCTTGTCAACAGTACTCTTCCACAGGTCCAGCAGCCACTCGTCATGTGCCACTATATCCACCGTGTCAGAGTAGGGCCGTTTAGGTGAATGCTTCAATATACTTGAATGCCCGAAATGCAGGTCGGCGGTGAAAAAAATCTGATTCATACTCTTTTTCTTTTTACTGTTTGTTGGTTTGTTAGCTGCATGTCACTTGCTTGTGACTTGCCGAGTGGAAATGTCCCTCAGCTTAAGGCTGTGCAACCAGCCCGAACTCCACGAGTCAGTTGAACAACGTTGGGTTCAAATCCTTAGTGAGCCATTCATTGTATAACATTATATTTCTCCCTCAGTTGATTCTCGTATCTTGCCCAGATGGCAGATTCCAGCTTACCCATAGTTGAACATTTCCGACCGTCCCATTCACCATTGTAAACAGGATGACTGTCGGCTTCTTCCAAGTTCGTATGGAAACTGATTTGCTCGCATTCTGGCAGATCGAAGTATATGACGTGCGTGGCGGCAGGGACGGTACTGTGCTGAACGCCGTAGTTCACATTCTGCCCCTGGCAAAGACATATCAGTTCACGCAGCATTTCTTCTTTTTTGTCGTAGTTGTAATAGTCAGAATGATACTTCATCAGGGCCTTCTTTGCAGCGATATTCACACCTTCTATCTCCAGTGCCAACCGATACATCTTCGCCACATTGTCACCATCCTTTATGATTCTATTTAGGAACAGTTTCACATAGCGAAGACCTATGCCATGACAAAACACGTCTTTATGTTCTGCATAATCCTGTACACGTTGCATGTTCTCGTGTTCGGCAATTTGACGTCCTAAGTCAACGGGGCGGTCGTTGATGTATCCGTAGTTGCCCGTTGATACAGCTTGTATAAGATTCAGATAACGTTTCCTGTCTGTTATTCTCGTCTCTCTCATTGTATTTCTTTGAGGCAATTCTATCTGTATTAACGTCTTTGGCGGTTGTAACCCATGTTTCTCAGTCAGAGTTCGCCACGCTTCGTTAGGATTTGCAAATGAAAACCGGACAGTAGACTTTCTACCAACACGGAACGTTTTAGAAATCTGTCCATTTTTTCCTTTCTGACATTCAAACGTGACAACAACTACGCCTCCCGTATTATAGAACTTTCCTTCAACTCCCTTGCCGATAGAGAGTTTTGACACCAAATTCACAAAATAATTCTTGGAAATCCTGTTCTTTTTCATACCTTTTCAAATAAAGACTATAATAGGAAAAAGCATAGGTCGTAGTCACTTAATACAGAACGTTCCCACAGGAATCGCCGTTGCGCTGATGATATTCATATAGAAGATGCCGTACTCACCTTTCTTCACCTCGTCTGCAGGAATGGTCAGCATGTATGACTGTTCACCGTACTTATGTCCGCTGAACGTCACATATCCAGCCTTCTTCTCTTCTGCAGATCCGATCAGTGCAGGTTTGAACTCCATCCACTGAATACGTCTCTCTTTCTTCGATGTGTTGAATCGGACGATGCGATACAGCTCCATCGGATCCTTCTCGTTGTTCTCGCCTCTGATCAGCAGCTGGATCTCCTTTCCTGCGCCCTTCACCTGGTAGGTGGAGCTGCCACCCTCAAATACGATATCCATACCTACTGCTCCTGCGAGCATGTCTGCCATATCCACTGCGCTGCCGACCGAACCGGCTACGCCTACCATCTTCACGCCGTTCATCATGCCGCTCACCGATCCCGATGTGACAGCACTGGCTACCCCGACGGAGCTGGCCACGTTAGCAAGGCCACCTGCGAGCTTTGCGAACTTACTCACTTTGTTCTGATGCTTCTGTATCGTGCCGTTCTCTTTCGGTAGCACGTCATACGTTGATTCACCTGTTACGATACAGTAACTGTTTACGAACTCAGGTTCAGGAACTTGTGCCTGAGCACCGATTGTTGCCATGATGGCAACCAATAATAATACCTTTTTCATGACGGTTTCGAGTTTATATTTAGTAATTAACACATTCTTCGTCTAATTATTCTGCCTTTTGGAAGAAGATGATGACTTTTTGGTTTTCGTTACCTTTTGAGCTTGTTGATGACGCAATATGTATTCGAATGTCGAAGCAATTTCGGTTGCTTTATACTCATTTTGTCCTGTGCCAATGCGAATAAGGGGTGTTCCCATATTATCTATTTTAACATTCACAACGTAGTTGTGTATAGTTTTGTCTGGAGTCCTGACCGTTTCGGCACCACCAAGTCCAAAGCCAAATATGCAGAGTCCGGCACCTAAGGTTGTAGAACGACCTGGGATATATTGGGGATCATCAACGACCTCACAACTCATGATGTCTTGAAAATCTATAGTTTTGCCCATAAAAACAAACTTTTGGGCGGTTTCATAAAAATGAAGTTCTTTGTTAATGTCGGGAATAGAAGTGTGGTCTGTAATCATTTTTGTTGGCTCCCCATATATTGCTCTAAGTGAGTCCTTTGAATATTCATAATGTAATTTTGTAAGCATTTTCGGGTCTTTTGTAAAGTTTGCGTTGAGTTCATTACATAGGTCTGAAATGAAACTCCAAAAATATTTGTACGTACTTACATACGCTTTTGCATATGTGATTTTATATTCACCTTTCGATTTGAATGGATACACTTCTGAAACTTTCGCAGTATATGTAGTAGGCTTGTTATCGCTACCGATATACTCACTATTCTTATATATAAGGTTCATAAATGTAATTAAGAGCTTATCTTTCTCTGTTTGCTGAATGATAAGAGAGGGACTAATATAAACCTTATTTAAGTGCATAAAACGCGAGTGGCTGGCTATATGAATTGATGCAGAAGAAACAAGACTGCTATCTCCTTTGTCGATTTTGATGTTCTTTCCCCAATCTTTATACTTGTTTTTAATCCATGTTGAGACGTGGTTAAGCAAGTTGTCTGTTTCAAACAAGGGGTTTTCAATATTCAGTATGGCCTGAGTAACTTGGAATTTGTCTGAGGATGATTCCTTGAATGTCACCAGTTCAATTTTCTCCTTAACATTGTCTGCATATATTTTGTAGTCTTCGTTTCGTAGCGAATTAAGAAGGTTCTGATACTTCTCTATCTCTGGACAAGCCCATCTCATTGCTGGCGCAAATTGGGCTTTGTCATAATTCGAACCTGCTGTTGATTGTGCATCGCATATCCCATAAAATGCGATGGTCATCATTACTGAAAATACAAGTTTTTTCATATTCTTATTGTTATTAAATTGTTAATATGGAGTACAAAAAAAGCGTGAACTGACTCTATATCTACTGTTGTAGGTCCTGAGAAAACCCGAAAGTACAAGATACAGTAATAGCAGTCCACGCAAAACGTGGAAGCTAATTACGCTTTCATCTGTACTTCCTTTGTTTAGTTTCTCAGGCTTTACAACAGTTCAGATAAGCATAACGCTTCTATTTTTACCCAATTTTTAAAGAACGACACCCATTATGGGATAATTCGAAAGCAAAATTAGAAAAAAGAAAACACTCTACAATAGATTCTGTGTTTTTTTATCAATTATTTTTAAAAAAAAGCATAAATCACGTAAAATGTGAAGAATGAGGTGTCATTATTAATTAAAACAACCTCACCGCTCAGATATGTTGTTGACTTTTTAATCTGTCGGAAACACTCTCTTTCTTCCTGTCGGTCGCATCATCGCCCTTGCCTGAGCGAAGCAGCGCAGTGTATCGAAAAACGATTAGCTGAAGTTTTCCAAGTCTGATGTTCTCTTTCCTGAATGACTCCATTATACGCTAAAATGCTTTGTAAAGTCGAAGTCCTGATGCTCTTCTCTGGCAACATAACCGAGCTGGTTGCACAGGATTATAGTATTGCCCACCTGACAGTCGATGTTCGTATGGCTGTGACCATATACCCAGTAGTCTATCCGGCTGGACTCGATGAACTCATCAAGGTCGGATGCGAAGGCTGTCCTGAGCGTGCTTGTCTGATGTTCCGGCGCAATAGTCTGCAAGGATGGTGCATGATGGGTAACAACCACTATATGCTTTGCTGTCGATTGCGTGACGGCATCACGGATAAACCGGAAGCACTTGACATGTTCCTCGTTGTATTCCTTCGGTCGAAGGATCTCACCATCGTAACAGATCTGATGGAAGTCATTCAGTCCACGCCTGATGGCTTTCTCGTCGATTTGGCTGATCCGGCTCCAGAGCGTGGTCAAGATGAAGTCCGTATCATCGATATGCACGACCTTGTTGTAGTTGTAGCTGACATCAGGGAGGATCTCCTTCTGCCAGCTCCCACCGCTCTCCGTGATGTCGCTGTAGTTATAGTATTCATGATTTCCTGGCACCATGAGGACTTGACGGTAGTTCCGGCTTGCCCAGTGAAGAATGTTATGTCTGATGGTTTCCTGAAGGTACATTATATCACCGGCAAGCAGCAGGACATCGCCTGTCACTTCCCTGTCAATGGAGTCCAGGAAATCACGGTTGTGTTTGAACTCCAGATGAAGGTCACTCATGTACTGTACTTCCATGCCACAAAGTTACAACTTTTCTTTGGATTGACAAGGAAAAAGAAGAAAAAAAAGTGAGCCTCACGATTATAAAGAAACAAAGGTTGATGTTATCCTTAACGGTGGCTCTTCAACGAGCGATGCACCCCGAACATCAACCATTGCTGCTGTAAAGTTACAATGAAGAATTGAAATATAAAAGGGAAAATCCCTAAAAGTGCAAAAAAAAGCAAAAAAAAAGAGTATTCAAATTCGTTCTATTCCAAAGAAAAGTTGTATCTTTGCAGTAAAGAACTGAACAAGAACTCAAAAAACAATATGAGTACGCATTGTTATGGTCGTGAAAAACGGACATTCAAAATGTTGCAAAAAACTCGTAGTTAGAGTGCAATTCAGGGTAAAAAAGAGCTAAAACAGAAAATTTAAGAATATTTAACCAAAAACGTAATTAAATGGTTTCCAACGACTTACATTTTTGTTTATCAATGGGAAATTATGGTACGAGATTCACTTTCGGTACGGTTTAAGCCAGGAAAACCATTGTAGAAATTCTGCAATGGTTTTTTAATCATATATATGGAAACAGAAAGAATAATATTGCGCCCTTGGCGGGATAGTGATGCTGAAACGCTGTTTAAATACGCCAGCGATCCCGATGTGGGTCCTCGCGCTGGCTGGCCACCACATAAGTCGGTGGAAGAAAGCTTGGAGATTATCCGAACTGTCTTCAACACAGAAGGGATGTGGGCGATTATATGGAAAGAGTCAGGAGAGGCCATTGGTTGTGTGGGCTACCTCCCAGCATCCACATCGAACCTGAAGATTGCCGAAGAGCAAGCAGAGGTTGGTTATTGGATAGCACGTCCGTTTTGGGGCAAAGGCATCTGTACGGAAGCCCTTCAGTTGGTTATCGGCCATTGTTTCAAAGAAAAGGGCTTCACAATGCTTTGGGGTGACTACTTTCCTTCAAACCCTGCGTCTGGTCGCGTGATGGAGAAATGTGGATTCGTTGACACTGGCAAAGAAACACTCTGCCCTAATTTGGAAGTCGGCTCAGACCGCCCAGTAAGAGTAATGCAATTAAAACGAAACTTGGAAGTGTATTACTGAATAGGAGATATATGACATTAAGA
>JAFYJP010000205.1 GCA_017538085.1 Bacteroidales bacterium
GCCTTCAACGTATGTGAAGCCTTCGTTGATAGGGATATCGAAACCGAAACTTGCAACTTCATTTTCATTTGCAAGGTTAATATTGATAGTTATTATTTCACCCTCAGTACCTGTGTAATCACCGATTGAAAGGGTATTCATAGAAGGATCTACGAAGGTTGCGACAAGGTTGTGTTCTTCAGTGACAACGAAAGTATATGTTGCATTATATGAAACCGTAACACCATTTTCATTCCAACTCATGAAAGCATATCCTTCATTGGCTGTTGCAGTCAATGTTGCTGCTGCGCCGTGGTTGTAGATGCCTGCGCCGGTAACGGTTCCGCCCTCTGTCGGGTTGGCAGTGGCTGTGATGATGTAGCTGTTCAACTCAAAGTTGGCTACGTAACTTGCATTTTCAGTCACGGTGAAACTGTAGGTCGGGTAGGTCGAGACGACTGTACCGTTCTTTGTCCAGCTGATGAAGGAGTAGCCGGTGTTGGCTGTTGCGGTCAATGTTGCCGTTGCACCGTGGTTGTAGGTTCCGCCACCTGTAACAATACCACCTGCAGCTGGATTTGCTGACACTGTGACAGTGTGAGTTCCGCCACCACCTATTGCAACAGTGGCAGTGTTGGATGCTCCTGACTCTCCGCCATAGAAGTTTGTGGTCGCATAATAATTATATGTGCCGGAAGACAGACCGGAATCTGTGTAAGTTGTGGTTGATATACTGCTTGCTATCTTAACACTGTTCCTGTAAATATTATATGTGTAATCACCACTTTTTACAAATACTTTTATTAGCCATGAATATCCGCCTCCATTAAATATGTTCCAGTTCGTACCATTATTTGAGTAGTAACAACTTTCATCACTGTCAGCATATGCGCATAAAGCAATCTGATAAGTGCTTGACGGTGCCTTAATATAAACCATTAATGGTAATGTTGGATTGTAATAAGCCGGCTCGCTGAGGGTTATGACTTTCCAGCCTTGGGAGTTGACGGCAAAATCAATACTGCTGCATATACTTGTACCTGGAAAATTATCGCCTTGTGTCAGAAACAGTTGATAGTTGCCTGTTTGATAGAAATATACGGATACTTTATAAACTGCCATACCTGCATATTGTTCGAGCATTGAAACTGGGAACTTCTCTCCGAAATATTGGATTTGGGTTAAATATTGAAGAGTTGTACCATAGTTCAGTTGACCATTTCCACCTGTCGGGGCTGTCCATGAAAGAACGGCACTTGAACCTGATGCTGAACCTGTAAAATTTTGAGGTACAGGTCCCCAATAAATGACATCAGCCGAGGCAATGTTTGAACGAACAGATGTCCCACTGGAATTTACGGCTTTCACAAAATAATAGTGACTGCCATAGCTGACGTCAGAATCAGTGTAATCCAGGTCGGTTACATCTGAAGCAATAAGCACATTGTCTCTGTAAACCTTATATGATGTGGCACCGCTGACACCTGTCCAGGATAATGACACTTCCTTTCCATTGACTTCTGCCATCAGATTGGTTGGAGCATCTATGATTCCTGAAACAGGCTCAATTAAAATCGCAGCATTGTTTGAATTAAATATAAAGTTGATTGGATTAAGATTGCCTATGGCATAATATCCGTTAGCGTTGCCACTCCATCCCCAGTTGAAATGGAATTTGTTATCTGAATCATAACCGTCGCACACAAATGCATGACCGCCGTAAATTCCTGAGCCACAGTAATAAATCGGACGATATGCATCAAGTTCGTTCTTTAGTAAAGAAATCCATGCGGAATTGCTATAATTGCTTTTATATAAGATACCGCTTGTAGTATAGCCGAAATAAGACTCTAATGCATAAGGAACATCTTCTGAATATGCGCTGCTTGCAGAAGTGCCGTACATCATATTTACTGAGACACCACAATGAAACATCAGTGTTGCCACTGCAAGTTGTTCGGCCTCGGGACTGGCAACAGTAACAGTTGCAGGCATGTTGTCCCAATCGTATGTGGTGTTGCCAAAATTGGCGGATAATGTGCCGTATGTCGGATGGTAATAGGAATGTGAGCCTGTACCGTGAACCGGATTTTCCCAGTGTTTCATAATCTGTGCCATTGCCGTTGCAACACAACCGGTTACAGTTCCGGACGGACATAGATTGTTGTAAGGTTCATCTTGGTCCCATTTGGTTGATAATAATTCTGGAATCACAACATCTTTATGCTGTGGAAGATTGCCTTCCAACATTTCTTGCCATTGCCGCACTATCTCTTCTGATGGTTCAGCCTGCTCGTCAATTATTGCCTGAATAGCTTGCTCATAACCGCTTAACCAGTATGCAAGATTTTCAGGAATGCTTTCGGTTTCAAAGGTCCCCTCTGTGGAATATGCAAGAATAGGAATGGTTCTGTCATCAGCTGAAACAATTACAAACCCTTCATCATTTTTAAAGATGTAGAAATTGTTGTAAAGCGGTTGTTTTGAATAATCAAGCTGTAATTCCTGTGAAAAACCGTCTTTGCCGATAATGCTTTCATAAAAGTTGTTCGCAACTTTCCGGGCATCATTTTGTCCTACATGTTTGCCAAAACTAAAGAAACAAAACGTCATTAGAATAACTGATAATGACATTTTTTGGACTAATCCTGAATTTGTATATCTTCTCATGATTCTATATTTTATTAATTAAGGTGGGTTTTATTTGTTAAACAAGTCATCTAAAAGAACCTCGCTATGGACAATGCCCGAATGTGTACCGTTGGATACACCAAAAGTAGTGACGAAAGTGTGTACCAGAGATTTCTTGCAATGGGTTTTTTCGCGGAATAGTTCCATCCTGTCGCGGAGTTTCTTTTCGTAGTCTGTAGTAATTCGATATTCTCCCTGGCTGAATTTCATTTCGCACAGATGGATGATTCTGTCGGCTCGCTCTATGATAAGGTCGATTTGGCTGCCTCTTGTAGCTTTTTGCCGGTCGGTCTTGTCGAACCAAGCGGAAACTTCAGTTGCCACACCGCTTATGCTCAATGCCTGTCGTATTTGGTGGATGTGCATCAGACAAAGCAATTCAAAAGTGAGCCCTTGCCACGACTCGACACTGTGTGATGCCGCATGGTGCTGCCACCACACATCGTCGAATGAATCCTTGTTCGGCTCAATGTATTTCAGATAAAACAAGGTGAAGAAATCGGTCAGTTTGTAGATTCGGTCTTGGCTCTTCTTACCATAGTATCTGAACTTCATGATAAAGTCGCAACGCTCAAGGTTGTTCAACACCGTTGTCAAGCGTCTGCCGTCAATGCCAGTTGATGTCGCTATGTCCTGATTGGTCATTCCGTTGTGATGATCGGCCAATAGCCTGACCACTGCAAGATACTTCTCGGCATGGGTAAACAAGGCGTAATACAATTCATCGAATTCCATCCTCAGCGCACCTCCTCGCGCAAAGCAGAGGTCGTCCACATTCTGAACCAGACTCCGTTTCGGGTCAATCAGGCTGAGATAAAAAGGGATGCCTCCGAAGAACATATAGCACTGTGCCATCTGGAATCTGTCCCATGGGCAGCCACGACTCTTCAAATATTGTTCGGTCTCAGACAACGTAAATGGGCGAAGATAGATTTGGCTGGTTATTCGTGCATGGAGGCCGCCCTGGTTATCCACAAGGTTATCAATCATCCATGATGTGGCAGAACCGCTGGCGATGAACACAATGTCGCTCCGCCGTGCCGCCCAACCATTCCAGAAGTTCTCGAAAGCTTCCGTGAAATTGGAGCGGAGCGAGTCAATCCATGGCATCTCATCTACAAACACCACTTTCTTTCGATCTTTACGC
>JAFYJP010000206.1 GCA_017538085.1 Bacteroidales bacterium
AAAACCGCTTCCAACTTGGAAATCACATTTGATGTCCCAATCTCAAACCATGCCCAAACACCAAAACCTCCCAGAATCCCATAGATCAGTCGTCTCATGTTTGCAGGACTCAATATCAGCGATATTTCATTAATAACTGAATTGTCATCAAGGTGGGTCCATTTCCAGTCCATGTTCCCGTTCAGAATGTAGAAAAAATCCGGTGCTGCTGTAAGATACATTCCCAACCATGCCGAATGACTGAAGATGTCAGTCAAATAAAATGAAACTGGTATTCGGAAATTGATGGCATTCGATTTGAGATGGTATTCTATGTGTGAAGTGCCGGTAGTGCTGTAACTTGTGAGATATTCCACATAAAAATGCTTGTTGGTGCCCAATTGGGTGTATAGGGCATCAATGCCTATTGAAGCAATATCAAATATGTGCAGCTCGGTCGTGGCCCCGGCTGCAGGCGCAATGTTTCCGATGCTTGTTGCCGTAGTCAAAGCACTATATGACATGTCTGAATACAAAGCCCCACATTTAATTCCCATATTGAACTTCAAAGCATTTTCCTGGTACCTATAACCCTGACATGCTGCAGACAGCGATATGGCTGATAAAAATGCACATATCAGTGTGCGTATCGGCATACGACAAATCTTGATGTTCTTACCAGCTATTGTATTCTGCCAATCCGTCTTCATCTTCAAAAACAAATATGCTGTTTACAGGATATACATTTTCTGGGGTAGGCGATTCAGCATAGCTCATTATTTGATAACCATATCTGTAATTGCTTATCCCACAGTCGGTTATCTTGCCTGAAATTACGACTGCCCATGTGGGGTTGCCTGCTGCCTGTGATTCTTCATAGAAATATGCAGTGAAAAGTGAATCATGACCTATTATATATACAGGTGATACTGAATCATAAGGGCTGGAAGGGTTGAAATGCATCTGCTCAGATGTAGTTGCAACATAATCTGCTATCGCAAGATACTGATTATGAAACTTATGATAACGTATAACCGGTGAGATTTGTCCTGGTTGAGGAGCGTTCGGGGTAGTAAGATTGGTTGAGACATATTTGTGTTTGGATGAGAATGAATATTCGATTTTGGGAGGATAATCTCCGAAATTGACATTTTCTTCTCCGAAATAGTCAAGCAAATCTTTAGGCATATAATCTGTAATGGATTCAATGTTCTGTGGATCATTGACCAAAATAGTGTCATTGCCCGGCCCCATGCACGATGCAAGCAACACTGTTAAGGCAATAAATACAGTTTTAAAATAATATTTCGCAAAACATAATATGCCTTCAAGAAAACTATTCATCACCCTATATGTCCAATGCCAATTGAATATTGTTTACTTTAATTCTGAATTGACTTAACAATGATTTTCCTCCAAGCATCATCTGTCCAGTCGTTCATCATGGCACGAAAATCCTTGTACTGACTGACTTCGATGGTTTCTTGCATGACCTTCAGCGATCTTATGACTGTAATCGTGTTACCGTTCACTTTGATGTCAATCTCCATTTTGCCGAATGAACTCTCATAATTTTTGTGAACATTATTTGTCACTGATTTCCAGCCTTTTGGTAAAGTGATGGTGTATGTATATGTCTCATCGGTTTTTTTGCACCTGATGGGATGTTCACGCTTTTCATTAAGATAAGTAGGTTTCACATTGAAAGTATTGCTTGCAGCTGGAAGATTTAAAGTGTAGTACCCTGATTCTCCAATCTGTTCCATCTTCACTTCCTCGGCATTTACTGTGAATTCAGCATTCGTGAAGTCAAGTTTCCTGCAGGTGATTTCACCCTTTGCGTTGGTTACATATTGCGACAGCATGCTGTTGTTTTTGTTGATTTCATAGTAGGGCAGGCCGGTTGTGATGTTGTATCCAACTTGCTCATTGGCAGTGCCATTGTCATTTATTATGATGTCTCCTTTGAGGTTCACTTTGTTGTCAACCGGACCGAGATACCTTGCTATGAAATGGTCAATGCTTGAGTCGATGTAGTAAGCCATATAACCGCCGTAGGTGTATTCGAGCGAGCTGGTGTTCTTCTCAGTAGGGGACAGATAGAAATCCTTGTCATCGATTCTCGTGCGGACTGCGTAATGTGATATCAGGTCAAGACAGGCGACTTCATCGCTGTGGTAACGCTCTTTTATGAGTGCTACAGGAATGGCTTCATATCCGGCATTTCTGAGCATTGCAGTGAGAAGGATGGCTTTGTCAAGTTCGGTACCGCAAGCCGAATTCCATGTTTTTGATGCTAAAGATGCTTGATAATCAGTATATTTCTGGTTGAAATTGTTTAAATGAATTGCATCTGCAACATAATCTCTGATAGCTATGATGTTGTCGTATGGCTTATTGTCTTTTTTCGTGATGGCAGCGATTATCTCGCTGCTTCCCGGAAGATTGTAGTCGCGGAATGCTTCCTGATTTACGAATGCAAAGTAAGCGTGTGACATGTCATTGAAAGTCGAAAGTATGAGCTCCGGATATACCATGTCGGTAGGCATGTAGGATTCGTTTGATGACTGCATCACATTGGTAAGTCTCCAAGTATAGACATTCTTGTTGCCTTCGGTGCCGGTTGTCGGTGCGAGACGCAGGTTCAGCATTCTGTTTTTGAGGGTGATGTTTTTTGGTGTTTTGACAGTGACGATATATTCCTTAACAGGACAATACTGCACAAAGTCGATGTTCTCCATGAATTCCTTGATGAAAGCTGCCTCGGAATGTATGGTGTAATCAAGATGTATGATGCAGTTCATTTCGAGGGCTGTATGTGAAATCACCATTTCCTTCATTCCGTTGTATCTTTCGCAGTCGGTGCAGGAAAACGGAAGACTGTTTGTGATGGCGTTGTCGGGAAGATATACTTTCGTGCCGTCAGCCCTCTGAGTATATCCTTCATTGACTTTTATTGTCTGAAATTCAGGATTGTATATGATGAATGTTTCTCCGAAGTCATCGTTCCAGGAACGTCTTGACAGGAGTTTCAAATCCATTTTGTATGTATAATCGAGACTGCCGTCATCGTTTATGACATATTCTCTTGATATTTTGTTGTATATAGCATGGTCCTTTTTTGTCTGTGCGAAGCAGTTGAAGGCCATTATTACTAATATGCTGATAAATAGTGTTTTATATCTCATGATGGTAATGTTTGTTTGTTATTTGAGGATAATGATGTTTTCTTTAGAGAAAGCTCTCTGATAGTTTACTGCACTGCGGAAATCAGGCCATTCG
>JAFYJP010000207.1 GCA_017538085.1 Bacteroidales bacterium
CAAGAGTTTTGAAGATATGAACAAAAACTGGAAAAACCCTACAGGTACTGAGATTGGCCCGCTGTTCAACGGTGTCATCAGGTCGCTGCAGCTTGGCTGGAACGAACAGTTTTATCTCAGCAACGAAATCTACTATTCTGAAACCGAACTTGGTGCCCTGATTTCTGACGGGTGGGGCAATTATTCGATAGGAACTGAAGAAATGTGGTCGGATTATTATTATGCACTCGCCAATATCAGAGACCTTGAAGATAGATTTGATGAAAAATGCACCTCATCAGGCGATGCTGCTATATGCGATGTTGCACGTGCGCAAGTTATTGTACTTAAAGCATATAAGACTTTTAAGGTGACCGATGTTTTCGGAGACATCCCTTATTCTCAGGCAGGAATGATATGGCGTGCAAGCAATGACAGCGTTGATTACAAGCGTCCGAAATTTGACACACAGGAAAGCATCTACAAATCGTTGTTGAATGAACTTGTGTGGGCGCGAGATATTCTTAATGCAGGTGACGTTAAGACAACGTCAGGTAATGACTACCTGAGCTTGAGAGAAGATGACCCGTTGTTTTGGGGTGACCTGACAAAGTGGGGTAAGTTTGCCAATTCACTCATTCTGCGTCATGGACTTCGTTGTTATGCAAAAGACCCGGATTTTGCGGCTCCTTTGCTTGCCGATGCATATAACAAGCCAGTCATAGATGACGCCAGCGGTGTCTGCCTTTGGCCGTCAAGGCTCGGTTATGAAAAGTCAAGTACCATTTGGTCTTTCAGCGAACATAAAAATCTTAGGATGGGCACTACAGTTTGGGAAAATATGTCGAGTGACAACGATACTCTCGGCAGCGGCATTTTTGACTATAGGGCTTATATTTTCTTCGATACTAACAACGGTAAGGAAACACAACCCAATATGGGCAACTGGGTTCCTTTTCCGCAGATTAGGACTTCTGATACGCCTCCCGAAGGTGGTAGCCCATATTCCACCAACAGGGATGTGAAATACTCCTTGAAAGGTTCGGCATGTATCTATTCTCCTTTCAACTATTATCTTGTGCGTGACCAGAAGTTTATTCCTGAAATCATGATGACTTACTCTGACGTGCTTTTTATGAAGGCTGAGGTCGCTGCTATCGGAATTGTCAATGTTTCACTTAACGAGATTAAGCAGAATCTCTTTGAGGAAGGCATTTACCAGTCTTTTGTCTTCTGGACGCAGATGCCCGCCGGCGCTTCAATTTGGCAATACAGGTATCCTGCTTACGCTACGCTTGTGGACAATGCTTCCGACATCTATTCCGCATGCCGTCAGATGGCTTCCATGGTCTCTAATGCGGTTTATGTAAAATATACCGAACCTTCTTCCGGAAACGATTTCCTGCAACTGATTTACCAGCAGAGATGGCTCAACCTCTTCCGTCAGCCTTGGGAAGCATGGGCACTGGCTCGCCGTACACATCAGACACCTACGACTATTGACCATAAAAAACTGACTTCAAACAGATTGGAATATCCTCCTACAGAAATCGAATATAACTATGATCAATATAATACCCAGACAGCAAAGATGCAATATGGTGACACACGTCAGACTAAAGTCTGGTGGATGACAGAATAACTTTAACTTGTTGAAAATGAATGCAAATAAAATATTTATCATATTGATAGTGCTGATGGCACCACTCATTGTTCGGGCACAAGTCAATGATACCATATCAAACAATCTTTCCGGTCTTAATGGAAAGAACGTTGTTGACGCCCTCAGCGGTCGCTGTGCCGGAGTTCAAGTTATCAATCCGACTGGCATTGAAGGCATTTCGTCACGTATTCTGATTCGCGGAAATCAAAACATTACAACCAACAATCAGCCTCTCTTTGTCATTGACGACGTGCCGATGTACAATGACAATGGACTTGCTGATGTGGTCGGGGCAGACTGGTCTTTCAGTGACTGGGGAACAATGATAAACAACATCAATCTTCTTGATATCGAGAATGTTTACATTCTGAAGGGCGCTGAAGCCTCCATTTATGGCTCTCGTGGGGGGAACGGTGTCGTCATAATAAATACAAATAAGGGGAAGAAACAGAATGGACTTGGCATCACGTATTCAATAAGTTACAGACTTAACCAGCCTTATTTGTACCGTAATGTGCAAAATAAATATGGAATGGGTGTTCCGGATGGATATGAAGTTTCGAGCTCTTCATCTTGGGGGCCCGAAATGGACGGTTCGGATGTGAGCTGGTGGGACGGTCAGATACGTCCATATTCACCTCAGCCCGACAATTTGGCTTTGATGTATCACAATAGCAATCAGATGGTTAATAATCTGTCATTTCAGAATGCTGGCGATTTCGGCTTGGTCCGCGTATCGTTCACCGACTCCCGCTCAAATGGAATAATCGACAACAACAACTCAAACCAGACCACTTTTTATTTCGGAACACTGCTTAATATTTCGAAAAAGGTCAGAGCTGACATATCCTTCACCTATCTCAAATATAACAGAAACAACTGCCCCGTTATCGGCGTTTCGTCAGACAATATCAGTCATAATATGCTGGTTGGCTTTCCTCGTTCATGGAAAGGTATTGAAACTGTTGACTATGAAAATGAAGACGGAACAATGAAAATATGGGACAACTATCCGTATTATTCTGCCAATGACAGTCTCTTCTGGAATCTTTATAATCATAATATCCGCCTTACCAGACACAAAGCGTATGGCTCGGTCAAGCTGATTTATGACATGACTGACTGGCTGTCGGCAAGTGCCAGAACCTCTGTCGATTTCGACCTTGATTTATATGATACCCGCTA
>JAFYJP010000025.1 GCA_017538085.1 Bacteroidales bacterium
CTCGGCGACAAACTCACTGCCTTTGCACCACATACTACTGGAATCCCTTTCTTTAAAGGAGACAAAGACTGTTCCATGGAAATCAACAAGCAACTGTTCGACATTGCATCCCTTTTCGACTTGACAAACGACTTGACGATTACCGCCGATACTTTCTGCAAGCTTGCTGCCGTTGAGTTACTCTATCGAAAGGCAGACCCATCAAGACTACAGGATGTGCTTGATGACATCTTCAACACTTCCCGTTGTATTTGTTTGAGAGGCATGGAGAATCCCGAAGAATTCCAGTTGCTCCAAAACGGCATTGGCAAAATGCGCAGTTTCATCCATAGCGAGAAAAACTACAGCCTTGACCACGCCATTGTCAACGCCTCCAAAGCGGCCTATCTAAGCAAACTCATTGAGAAAGGCATAACAGAGGTACATCACTTCGCTTTGGGCAGCGAACAGCAGTTGGTTGATGCCATTATTTCAGAACCACTACCCACGAAGTTCAACAAATTCAAGAAAAGCAACATCGAAGCTTTCTTCTATTGGTACGAAATACAAAAGCTATCCTATTGAATTGATAACATATAACTGATGAATAATACTATGATAGTCATTCGAAATTAATAAGAATCATATCTATATTGGTATTTCAGACAGTTTCCTCAATAACCAAAGTATTTGATGTTTACCGGCTCGAATTAAATCTGCTCCTTTTCCATACGGTATCTACGATATTTGCAATGGCTCCATCACCGGTGACGTTGGTTGCCGTGCCAAAACTGTCTATAGCTAAATAGATTGCGATGATTAGGCCGATTTGAACTTCGCCAAGACCGAGGATGGATGTGAGCAACCCTATGGCAGACATGATTGCGCCGCCGGGAACTCCTGGAGCGGCAATCATGGTGATACCAAGCAGAAAGATGAAGCCTGTGAACGCACCTATGTCGATGGGCATCCCGCTGAGCATCATCATAGCTAACGAAAGTCCTACTATTTTGATAGTACTTCCAGACAAATGGATGGTGGCACATAGTGGAATGACGAAATTGGCAACAGCCGGACTGACGCCGGTCTTTATGGCCGAACGAAGAGTTACAGGTATTGTGGCGGCAGATGAGGAAGTGCCTAATGCCGTAACGTATGCCGAAAGCATGTTGCCAAGCATACGGAAGGGATTGCGATGGCTGACGATGCCGGCTATAATGAACTGAATCAGCAACATGATGACAGTCAGGATGAATAGGAATACGATAATCTTGACAAAAATGACAAGCACCATCTTAATCTGTCCGTTGGCTGACATCTGCAGGAATATGCCGAAGATATAAATTGGAAGCAGAGGAATGATTACCTTTATGATAACCAGCATTACCACGTCCTTGAAATCCTCAAAAAATCGTTTGATTGTGCCGTTGCCTCCCACAGCAGGGATGCTCAATCCTAATATGAAAGCCAGCACCAGTGCACTTGTCACGTTCATCAGTGGCGGTATGGCAATGGTGAAATATGGCTCTATTTCGGTGGCATCTGAACTCATGGCCGTTAGGGTGGTGTCACCTAAAAGTTTGGGATAGACAACGCTTGATGCAGCCCATGTACCGAAACCGGCGAGCAGCGTGAAACCGTATGCCAAGACTACGGTGAGAAGCAACATTTTGCCGGCACCTTTTCCCATATCGGCAATGCCCGAAACAATTAGACCGAGGATGATAAGCGGAATGCAAAAACCGAGGAATGCTGAAAATATGCTGTTGAATGTGGCGAATATGCGGGTTGCCCATAACGGGAAAAATAATCCGCATAAGATACCTGATACAATTGCAATCCCAATTTTCGCTAAAAGTGGTAATTTCTTTTTCATAAGTTACACAAGATGAAATTTGACTGTTTGAGTGATTGCTAAGTTAATTAGCAGTTGCAAATGTAATCAAGTTTTCCGACTTGTGGAATGCGAATCCTTAAATAATGTTATAGCGCGATACAATAAAATATAGTCCGTTGCGTTATAAAAAATTAATAAATAATATTGACAATACGCTATAAGATATGTTCCAGAAAATCATCAACGGCTGTGTAAAACTGGTCCAGCGCTGGTTACCCGAGCCATTCATCTTTGCTATAATCCTTACGCTTGTAGCCGGTATTCTTGCCATGCCTATTTGTCATCAGACTCCAATGGAAGTCATAGAGCATTGGGGTGGCGGCGTATGGAATCTGCTCGCTTTTGCTATGCAGATGGCTCTTGTGTTGGTCAGCGGAAGTGCACTTGCTTCGGCACCTGCTGTGAAACGTGGTATCAGTGCATTGGCCTCGTTGCCCAAGACGCCTGCCGGTGCAATAGCATTGGTGACCGGATTTTCGGCATTGGCATGTTGGCTCAACTGGGGCTTCGGACTTATCGTGGGTATCATCTTCGCCAAGGAAATAGCGTTGAAGATGAAAAATGTGGATTACCGTCTGCTCATTGCCAGTGCTTATAGCGGTTTTGTGGTGTGGCACGCTGGACTTTCCGGGTCCATACCGCTTACTATGGCAACACCGGGGGACAGTTTGGCAATAGCCACAAACGGTGTGCTTACTTCTCCTGTGCCAATCACTGAAACCATATTGGCAGTTCCCAACCTCATAATGGTAGCTGTGGTCATAATTGCCATTGTTATTGTCAACTCGCTGATGCATCCAAAGAATGCAGCGCAGATTGTGACAGTCAATCCCTCTTTGTTGCTGGATGAAAATCCGGAATCCGGAGCTATGGCGGAGAGTATTGAAAATGCAATAAAAGGAGTTAAGGTGGGAACCAAGTGCCAAAAGGTTAACCACACTCCTGCCGAACGTCTTGAAAACAGTCGTATTCTGAGCTGGATAGTGGCATTGCTGATGGTTGTATATATTGTCATGCACTTGGCGTTTCGTGGAGGGGCTTTCGACTTGGGTACTGTTATTCTGATTTTTCTTGCACTCGGTATTTTACTTCATGGCACACCATTATCATACGTGCATGCTTTCACTAAAGCGGTAGGAGGTGCGGCAGGCATCATTTTGCAGTTCCCATTCTATGCTGGCATCATGGGAATTATCACTGGCATTGGTGCAAGCGGCATCTGTTTTGGAACGGTCATAAGCGATGCTTGCATCAGTGTCTCAAATGCCCACACATATCCTTTGCTGACATTTCTATGTGCTGCTGTCCTAAATATGTTTGTCCCTTCAGGAGGAGGCCATTGGGCCATACAGGCACCTATTATGTTTGCGGCAGGTGCCAATCTGGGCGTGAACCCCGGCCTTACTGGCATGGCCATCTCATGGGGTGATGCGTGGACAAACCTTATTCAGCCTTTCTGGGCTTTGCCGGCACTGGCTATTGCAAAACTCAACGCCAAGGATATCATGGGGTTCTGCATTATAGACCTCATTGTCACCGGAATAATAATTTGCATCGGTTTGCTACTTTGGGCAGTGTGACATCGTCTGCTATATAGGTCTCCGTGTTATATGCACAGAGCCCCCTCTAACTTCACTATTTGTTATCTGATTCTGTCAAGTGATTTGACCAATTTGTCATCTTTGCGGATACTTCTGTATGCGAGCATCATGCAGATGAAGGAAATCAGCGGCATATAAATTCCGGCACATTTGTTGTACTCGGTGACAACATTGTAATGCTTTTCAATGTTAGGGGAGTAGTAAAAGAATATTAGAGCAATCATTGCGAGTACCAGACCTATTGAAATGCTTAATAGATTCATCTGTGTGCGCCGCTTGTTGAACAGGAATATCGTTATGAAATTCATGATGATAATTGCAGCCCATATAATGACAATCGGTAGATTGAAAAGAAATTTCTCGGGGTCCGGTACCATGTCGCTCATTGGCTTGAATGTGAATATTTTAAGAACATACGAAAAATCCCCGTAAAACTTTGCTATAGGGAAAATTGCGCCTAATGCCAAAGCGGTTATTGATAATAATAAATATAAGGTCTGTATCCTGGATATGGATGCAAGTACAAATGAAAATTGATTTTTCTGAGCCATTTTTTTTACGTTAACAATTAGAATTCATTTAATTTTTTGCAAAGATAGTTGATTTTTCAGTATTTTTTATAATTTTGCAGTCGAATAAAAACCGCGGTAATTCTTCTGTAATTACTTTGTTTATTTAATTTCATACTACATTTTCTTTGCAGCAAATAATTTATTAAATATACTTTTATGGATATAAAAGAATTGAATGCTAAGTCTGTGGTTGAACTCAGAAAATTAGCAAAAGATATGGGTATTAAAAGACCTGAATCCTATAAGAAGAAAGAACTTATTTTCCAGATACTTGACACAAATGCGACACAGACTGCCAACGGAATAAGAAAAAATGTTCAGGCAGCAGAGTCTCAATCACAGTCACAGTCACAGTCTCAACCTCAAGCTCAACAAAATCCTGATAACAAACCTCAGAAGAAGAAATCTGTAAGAAAACGTAAATCAGTGCAGGAGGAAAATCAAAATTTGAATCAGGAAAATATTGACACTCAGCAGACTAATAATGACCTTCAGACTTCGATGCCGCAACAGGAGCAGATTTCAAATGGTCAGGAAAAATCTCAAAAAAAGAAACGTACTCGAATAAAAGCTGAGAAAATCGGATATTCTCCTGCTGAAATACCTAACAATGTTGAGAGTGTTGAGAACAATGACAACAATGGGATGCGTCAGGGAAATAATAGGAAGAATGCTATTAAGACCAATAATTCTGAGGCACCGTCTGAAAATTCACGTGAACAGGAAAATCACTCTGAATATTCGGCAAATCAAAATCAATCAGTAAATCAGCCAACTGCAAATCAGCCTGTTGCTGCTGATAATGCCCTGCAGCAAGGTTATCAGAAACATCAGAAATTCAACAAAAGAAACCAACGTCAGAACGAACAGAATTCCAACCAGCAGCGTAACGATAATAATAAAAACAATTCACAAAATAACCAGAATAACCAAAACAATCAGGTTCAGCGTGATGTGCCACAGGCTGCTAACGAACAGCCAATCATAAATGTGGAAATAAACGTTGAAGCTGAGGGAGTTCTTGAAATCATGCCTGAGGGATATGGATTTCTGAGAAGTTCGGATTATAATTACCTTAATTCTCCTGATGATATTTATGTTCCTCAGTATCAGATAAAAAGTCTGGGTTTGAAGGCAGGCGATACAATAAATGGTAAAATCCGACTTCCTAGAGATGGTGAAAAATATTTCCCTTTGGTCGAGGTTGAAATGATTAATGGCAAGAAGCCTGAAGAGATACGCGACAGAGTACCATTTGATTTTCTGACACCTCTTTTCCCTGAAAAGAAATTCAAATTGACCGGACATCCGCACGAAACTTTGTCTTCGCGAATAATTGACTTGTTCGCTCCTATTGGTAAAGGTCAGAGAGGTCTTATCGTGTCACAGCCTAAGACTGGTAAAACCGTCTTACTCAAGGAAGTGGCCAATGCCATTGCATACAATCATCCGGAAGTTTATCTGATAGTTCTTCTTATTGATGAGCGTCCGGAGGAGGTTACTGACATGCAGCGCAGTGTCAATGCCGAAGTGATTGCTTCTACTTTCGATGAACCTGCCGAACGTCATGTCAGAATTGCCAATATTGTTCTTGAAAAGGCAAAGCGTATGGTGGAATGTGGCCATGATGTTGTGATATTGCTTGATTCCATCACTCGTCTTGCACGTGCATACAACACGGTTTCTCCTGCATCCGGCAAGGTGTTGTCAGGTGGTGTGGAAGCCAACGCACTCCAGAAACCTAAACGTTTCTTCGGGGCTGCCCGTCAGATTGAGAATGGCGGCTCTCTTACAATTCTTGCCACTGCTCTCGTTGATACCGGCTCCAAGATGGATGAAGTCATTTTCGAAGAATTCAAGGGTACAGGAAATATGGAACTCATGCTTGACAGAAGATTGTCGAATAAGCGTGTGTTCCCGGCTGTTGACATATTGTTGTCGGGTACCCGCCGCGAAGATTTGCTTTTGCCTGAGGACGTGCTCCGTCGTGTATGGATTATCAGAAATCATATCGCTGACATGACTCCGGTTGAAGCCATGGAATTTATGATTAAACAAATGAACGGAACCAAGACCAATGCTGAATTCTTGGCTTCTATGAACCAATAAGGCAATATTGCCGACTTTTCATAACCTTGTTATTGGAATAAACAGGGATAATTACAAAAGAGACGGGGGATTACCTGTCTCTTTTTCTATTTTACCGAGGTCATGAAAATAGCAGTCGTTGTATAGGTGTCCGTATATTGGCACGACTGATGCTATCTGCAGATATGCAGAAATTAGATCGAAAACATCACCGAAATCATCAAAATACTTTGATATTGACGGACTTACGGCGTGTATGCCCGAAAATGCATATTGATGAAACGCTGGCTTGCTGTTCTCAACAGTCTTTGTTTCGCCTGTCTTTGTGTTAATCCATCCACAGAGTTTCATGTCTTCGTCAAATCTAAGGTATCTGCTTGATTTCCTGTCGCTGACCACAAGATGTGCAATGCCGTAAGGAAAATATGGCATTTTTTCAATAAAACTTTTTAAATCGAAATTGGTGTCAATGTCAACATTGTGAACTATCACCGTTTTGTCATCATTGAGAGTTTTTATGACTTTTTTAAGCCCGCCGCCAGTATTCAGCAATTTTTCAGTTTCATCAGAAATAAGCGTTTCTGGATGGTTAATGTGAAGATATTCAATAAGTTTGTCGGCAAAATGATGCGCATTGACGATTGTTTTGTCAATATAAACGTTTTGACAGCGTTGTAGAATCCATTCTATCATCGGTTTGCCGGAGACTTCTACAAGAGCTTTCGGTTTATCAGCCGTCAGCGGCAGCAACCGGGTTCCCAGACCCGCTGTAGGTACAAACAGATTCACCCGCATATCTGCGCTGTTTACGATGCTTTGATCACCACTATGCACTATACCTTGCTTGTTTACCATATTTCTTTGTTTAGATGGGTGACTGTAACTATTACATTGGAATTGTTGCGATAGTAATTTGCAATGCGCTCGGCACAGTACGCGGAACGGTGCTTTCCGCCGGTGCAGCCGAATGATACCATAAGATTTGTGAATCCGCGTTCGATGTAGTTGTTTACGGAGATGTCCAATACTTTTATTACATCATTGATGAATTCATCGACGACAGGCTTGCTGTCAAGATATTTCCTTACAGGCTCTGAAATACCCGAAAATGGCCTCAGTCCTTGAATACGATGAGGGTTCGGCAGTCCGCGGCAGTCAAACACAAAGCCGCCGCCATTAATTTCATCCCTCGGTATTTCATTATATTTGTAAGAAAACGATAATATGTTGATTGTCAGCTTGGTAGTGGCTTCTGCTTGAGTTTCCGGCTTACTGCAATATTTTGACTCTAACTTTTTGCAGACAGAAGACAATTCTGTTAGGTACGAGTCGTGAATATTTGTGAGGATAGCGCGGAAGTTCTCAATTCCGAGCGAAAGGCTGTCGATGAAATGCCGCTTGTGCTCTATGATTCCACGAAATCCGTATGCCCCGAGTGTCTGAAGTATTCTTAACAACAGGGTATATCTTAAAATGTGATAATAATCATCTTTGCTTATTTCAATAAATTTGTTTATCAATTCATAGTAGTAATCCGATAACTCTTTTTGGTCATCTTTTGAAAAGCGGGCTTTTGCCTGAGATATGAAAGACGCCAGGTCATATAGACATATACCTTTGCGACCACCTTGATAATCAATGAAATACAATTTGTCGTTGCTGACCATAATATTTCTGCTTTGGAAGTCACGATATATGAATGTCTGCAATTCAGGTTTCGACATCACCACATTTATAATAGTATCAAATTCTTTTTCCAGCTTGGGTTCGCTGAAATTTATTTCAGCAGGTTTCAGCAGACAGTATTTGAAATAATTAAGATCCCACATTATCGCGGTCCTGTCGAAATATTCCACAGGATAGGCATAATGATAGTCGATTTTTTCTGCTGCCTTGAACTGGACCTCCACAAGTTGCGAAAGAGCCTTTTTGCAGAGTTGCATCATGTCTTTGGAAAGATTATCCTCGGTCCGTTTTGTGATGAGCTCAAAAAGAATAGTATCTCCCAGGTCTTCAAGGATATACATCTTATTAGACGGATGTGTGCTAATGATGTGAGGCACATTGATACCTGCTTCCTCAAAGACTTTTGTATAATGCAGGAAAGCCTTGTTTTCGGCAATGTTGTCGGATGAAACAGCCATTACAGAACTTTTGTTTTCCCTGATGATGCGATAGTATTTCCGAGATGACCCGCCTGTTGTGGTCATAGGTATAATGTCTTTTACATCAGACAGATAGGCGTGGACATAATCGTTTATTCCGATTTTCCTGGTGTTTTCGTTGTTATCAGGATTCATGCCTCGGCGCAGCAGTTCTTCTCCATCATCTTTTTTCTCTTCATTAGTTGCTGTTTTGGTAACGAAAACCTGTTTATCTCTTTGGATGTTTTTGTTTGGAGTTATTGAAATTTCAAAATTAGTCGCATGGGCGTAGTGTTTCAGGCATTCCACCGAGAAATCTATTCCTTCCTGCAAGCCGTCTGCACCCGAGTATGCGTTGATAACCATCAGTAATTTAGTCGATTGCAAATCGAGTTTTGTGCGTTCATTATCGCTTGTAGGTGTGCCGATTCCACCTATTGTGTCGCGATATACAGGCAGTCCTTCAATGTTAAGTATGCCTCTGCCAATTCCTTCGAACACATCTTCTGTAGTGCCGATTCCGAGAGTTATTGTATTCCCTTGGATTTTATCTGCGTCAAATCCACCTATGGAGTAACCTGTTTTTATGGATATGAGATTGATTATGTCAACCAATGTGTCGATTCTGTAAAGTTCCATGTCGCGGCAGATTCTCCGGCATAAGGCTTCTGCCGAAGGTCTGTATCTGTTGGGGTCCTTGCCGGTTTTCTTATATGCTTTTCGCGTTGCTGCAATTGCAGGACGTTTGTTGATGTCTTCCAGCTTGTTATGCGCTTTGAAATAGGCCGCAAAACTGTCAATTTCTTTCCAAAGCTCTTCTGAAGATTTTGAATTGACCACATCGCAGGATATTCCGGCAACCACCAAATCCGGACATAAAGCCTTTATTTTATCGCTGATAATTATGTCAACCATTTTAAATGTAGTTTTTGCAAAGATATTCCTTTTATTAAAAAATTAATAATTACATTTGCAAAAAATATAATTTTGGTTAAAAATGAAAAAGAGTGTCATTTTATTGATGATTATCCTTTTTTCAGGTTTTACGGCTATGTCCGAGGATTTGGGAATAGAGAAATATCTTGGTGATAACAACTATTTCGTTTTCGATGAAAACATTCATTCCATCGAAATAAAAAATGGTTATGGCGAATGGTGCCAGCCTATAATTGAACTTGGTTCTAATGACAAAATCCATGTCACATTTGATGATTTCGATGCAATCGGGAAGAACTATAAATACACTTTCGTCCATTGTGATCCGACCTGGCATCAGTCGAATGAAATTCTCAGAAGCGATTATATGACTGGATATTACTTCGAAGATTATATTAATGATTACTCTCAGTCATTCAATACTTTACGTGACTACACACATTACTCGGTATCATTTCCTAACGAAAATATAAACATCGGATATTCGGGCAATTATGCGTTAGTCGTTTATGAGGAGAATGAATATGAACCGTCATTTATTGCACGTTTTTATGTATATGAACGTCAGACAAGCATAGTCATGACAGAAGGGTTCAGTAAAAATCCGAGTCTTTTCAACACAGTTCAACGTGTTTATTTCACAATCGACAGTCATAACAGTATTCTTCGTGAGCCATACAATAGTCTTACAGTTGTAATACAGCAGAACAACAAGCCGTTTCATGTTCAATATGCATTTGCCCCCAAGTATATAACGGGGACTTCGTATGTTTATGATTATGATGACAAATACGAGTTTTACGGCAATTATGAGTTCCGTAATGTTGACATTTCAACTTTAAAGGTTCTGTCACGTTATGTCTCCGAGATAGATGTTGTCAACGGTGAATACTATGTCTATACTCATGGCATATCCCCTTGGAGGACCAAGACTTACCAGCGTTATCTTGACAACGATGGGGAGGCGCGATTGTTTATATCTCCTGAAGACGGATTTGTCGCGACTGAAGGGGAGTATGCGTATGTGAATCTTCACATACAAGCGAATGTTCCAATGCAGAATGACGAGATGTATGTGTGCGGTGACTTTAACGGATGGCAGATGAATGATGCAAACCGGATGGTATATAATTATGACAGAGGCGAATACGAGGTCAGTCTTTACCTTAAGCAAGGTATTTATGACTATATGTATATATTAAGACGAAATGACACTGGGGATTTGGATGAAACCTATATCGACGGGACTTTTGTGGAGACACAGAACCATTATTCGATTATGGTGTATTATCATCCTACTGGCGAAAGGTACAGCCGGCTTGTTGGATACAGTCTGATTAATTCTGAGGATGAGTAGTGATTTGTAAATTAATTGTAAAATAAAATAGATATGAAACTTGAAGGAAGACGTGAAAGTCAAAATGTAGATGACCGCAGGTCGATGAGCGGTGGCGCCAAAGCCGGATTAGGTGTTGGCGGCGTAATCATTGTCGCATTAATTTCATTGTTGTTGGGCAGAAATCCACAGGAGGTTCTGCAATATGCTGAGCAGTCAACAACAGGCACTGAATCCGAATATGTTCCATCGGAACAGGAAGAAGCAATGGCTAAGTTTGCAAAGCAGATTCTTGCCGGAACTGAGGATGTATGGACAGCATTGTTCAAAAAGATGGGTAAGACATATACTCCTCCAAAGATGGTTCTGTTCCGTAATGCTGTAACTTCCGGCTGCGGAAACGCAACATCGTCAACAGGTCCTTTCTATTGCTCTGCTGACCAGACAGTATATATTGACCTTTCATTCTTTGATGAAATGGCTAAGAAATACAGTGCAGGAGGCGATTTTGCATACGCATACGTGATAGCACATGAGGTTGGCCATCATGTTCAGAATCAATTAGGAATTTTGCAGCAGGTACAGGCACAGCAGCAGCGTATGTCTCAGAAGGATGCCAACAAGCTTAATGTAAGACTTGAACTGCAGGCTGATTTCTTTGCTGGCATTTGGGCTCATTATGATGACAAGATGTATAACTCTTTGGAAGACGGAGACATAGAGGAAGGTCTTAATGCTGCTTCCCAGATTGGTGACGACAGACTTCAGATGCAGGCTCAGGGCTATACTGTTCCCGAATCCTTCAACCATGGAACGTCTGCACAACGTTCAAAATGGCTCAAAAAAGGTTATGTCACAGGCGATGTGTCAGCTGGTGATGCTTTATATACTTTAAGCTACGAGAATTTATAGGTTAACAGCTAAATAATACAATGGCTGCTGAAACAGCAGCATTGAGGGATTCGCTCACACGAGAGTGAATCCCTTTTTTATTTCCGTCAGGTATTGTTATGCGATGAGTAATATGTTTTTTTGAGGTCTCTGAAATTCCGTTGGCTTCATTGCCGATAATTATGACTGATTGTCCGGTGAACTTAGTTTTCCGGATATCCTCACCTTCCATAAAGGTTCCGTAGATATTCATGCCGTTGGTGCGGGCTGAATGTAGAAATTCCTCAGTGTCAACGTAATATATTCGGATGTTGGCAATGGCTCCCATAGTTGCCTGCACGACTTTCGGATTATACATGTCAACAGTATTCTGAGAGCAGACAATGGTGTTTTTTCCGAACCAATCTGCTGTGCGGATGATGGTACCTAAGTTGCCTGGGTCAGAGATGTTGTCAAGAAACAGAATGTGTTTGTCGTTTGTTTCTGATAAGTCGAGTGGGGGATAGTTGAATTTTTTGAATACTGCAAATACCTGTTGTGGAGTTTTAAGTCCGGATATCCTTGACATTGCGGACTGAGGGATATGTTCTCCGCAGGAGGTTATTTTAGATGAAAGTTGTTTGTTGCCGTCGGTATAATATAATTCTTTTGGGGTATATCCGAGTGAGATGATATCGCTGACGGTTTTAATACCTTCCGCGATGAAGACATTGTTTTCATCGCGGAATTTCTGCTGTTGCAGTGAATGGAGGTATTTGATATTCAATGTTATTGGTTATTTGAACATGAAATTTTTCTTCGTGGTGTATTTCTCACAGTAGTGGCATTGAAGCTTGAGTTCCTCGCCTGGATTGTTGATAATGCTGAATTGGCAGTCAACGTCCTGATTGTTGGTAATGCATTTCGGATTGATGCATTTTACTATGTTGCCGATGTTTTTAGGCAGTTCAACCTGCTTTTTCTCAATGATATTAAAGTCCTTGATGGTGATTATGGTTGCTGTTGGAGCAACGAGGGCAATCTTATTGAGTTCATCGTCTTTGAAGAATTTGTTGGCGAGTTTGATGATACCTTTCTTGCCATATTTTTTGCTTGAGAAATTATAGCCGATAGTGACCTGATTGCTGAGCTTTTCAACATCGAGGAATTTTACGACGGTGAAGAGGCTGTCAACAGGTATATGGTCGATAACGGTGCCGTTTTCGATGGCAGATACGGTAAGTTCAGTTCTTTGTTCCATAATAAAAGATTATTTAAGTCCTAATGTATGTGCCAATAAGGCTTCGCGCATATAGACTCCGTTGAGAGCCTGTTGGAAATAGTATGCCTTCGGGTTTTTATCGACATCGATGTTAATCTCGTTGACTCTTGGCAACGGGTGCAGAACCTTCAGGTTGTCTTTTGAGCCGTCGAGCATGTGGTTATGGAGGATATAGCTGTTTTTGACGCGTTCGTATTCGAGTGGGTCGGCGAAACGTTCTCTCTGGATACGTGTCATGTAGAGAATATCAACCTCAGGAATGGCATCTTCAAGGTTTTTCATCTCATAATATTTCAGGTTGTGATCCTTGATAGTCTGGATGGAAGATGCGGGCATACGCAGTTCTTCAGGGGAAACGAGGTAGAAGGTTGCGTTGAAGTTCGACATGGCCTGAACGAGAGAATGTGTGGTACGACCGTATTTGAGGTCACCTACGAGGGCTATCTTGAGGTTTTCGAGAGTGCCTTGTGTCTTCTTGATGGAGAACAGGTCGAGCATGCACTGGGTCGGATGCTGGTTGGCACCGTCGCCGGCATTAATAATAGGTACTCTTGAAACTTCACTGGCGAAACGTGCTGCGCCTTCGATAGGGTGACGCATAACGATGAGGTCGGCATAGAGGCTGATGGTCATGATGGTGTCACGGAGAGATTCACCTTTCTGAGTGCTTGAAACGCTGGCATCAGCAAAACCTATGATGCGACCGCCGAGACGCTGTATTGCGGTCTCGAAACTGAGACGGGTACGTGTCGATGGCTCGAAGAACAATGATGCGATAATCTTGTTCTTGAGCAGTTCCGGTTCAGGATGACTCTCAAAATAATAGGCGAGGTCTATAAGTTGGAGAAGCTCTTCTTTGGAGTAATCCGTAATTGAAATTAAACTTTTGTTCATGATAGTGTAAAAAAAAAGCGACCATCGAAAGATAGTCGCTTTTGTCAAAAATTATTATTTCTTAACGTATTTTGCAACGAAGTCATCAAGTATGCCCTTAAGGTCAGGCTGACCGATTTCCTGAAGTTCATAGCCAACCTTTACGCAAGGCTTGTTGATTTTCACGAAACGCTGGAGATCGATAGGAGTACCTATAATAACTGTGTCGCAATCAACATTGTTGATGGTCTTTTCAAGGTCTTTAATCTGCTGTGCACCATAGCCCATAGCTGGAAGCAGTGTGCCGATGTTCGGATATGTCTCGAATGTGGTTTTCAGCTTGCCAACTGTATAAGGTCTTGGGTCAACGAGTTCACCAGCACCGTATTTCATTGCAGCAACTGTGCCGGCACCCATCTTCATCTCACCGTGAGTCAATGTAGGACCGTCTTCGATTACGAGACATCTCTTGCCCTTAATCAGTTCAGGTTTGTCAACTGTGAGGATTGAAGCGGCATCAATGATAGTAGCCTTTGGATTGATATTACGGATGTTGCTTCTTACTTTGTTTATGTTTTCGAGGGAAGCTGAGTCTTCCTTGTTGATGACGATGACATCAGCAGTACGAGCTACAACTTCACCAGGATAGTAACTTACTTCAGCACCTGGACGAAGCGGGTCTGCAACGCCAAAGCTCAAATCAGCCTTGTAGAATGAGAAGTCGTTGTTACCACCATCCCAGAGAACGATATCGCAACCGTCTGGGTCGTTTTCAGCAGCACGGAGGATAGCCTCATAGTCAACGCCTGCATAAATGACGTTTCTCTTTGTTGAAACGTGTGGTTCGTATTCTTCCATTTCTTCGATAGTGCAGCGGTACTTTGCAAGGTCTTCGATGGTTGCAAAACGCTCAACTTTCTGGAAATTGAGGTCATCATCGTAAGGCATTGGGTGACGAACTGCTACTACTCTTAAACCTTTTGCTACCAAATATTCAATGATCTTACGTGATGTCTGTGATTTACCGCAGCCTGTACGTGTAGCGCAAACTGAGATAACTGGCTTTGTTGACTTTATAGTGGTGTCGTTTGGACCCTGGAGAACGAAAGTTGCTCCGGCAGCATTGACGATAGCACTAACTTTCATTACGTAAGGATATGGCTTGTCGCTATATGCGAATACGCATTCATCAACTTTATACTTCTTAATCAGTTCAGGAAGGTCTTCTTCCTTGTAGATTGGAATTCCCTCTGGATATAAATCTTCACCTGCGAGTTCCTTCGGATATTTTCTGCCGTCAATATCAGGAATCTGAGCAGCTGTGAATGCAACTACGTTGTAGTTGGCATTGTGACGAAAATAAGTATTAAAGTTGTGGAAGTCTCTTCCAGCAGCACCAATGATAATTACATTTCTTTTCTTCATAATTGATAGATTTTTAATATATTATGTTATTAATAAACAATTCTTGACCCTCTATGGGAAATTTTTTGCAAAGTTAAGAATGTTTTGATAATAAAGCAGTTTTTATATTGTTTTTTTTTGCTGGATTCCAAATGAAGTATGGAATGATATATCTGTTATTGGAAGACTTCACCGACTGCTGAAATAGGCTAAATTTCAGGTGTACGATAGAAATAGAAATATGTGTCGTCTTCACCTGCCGGAAGCATTCCGGCTGCTTTGAGACTTGCTGCAGAATTTGAGTTCTCCTTGTAGCACTTAGCATTGATTTTTTCTATCGAAAGATTCGCAAAGGCATAGTCCGACATGATTTTAACCGCTTTCTGCGCATATCCGTGACCGACATACTCTTCAAGAAGACGCATACCTATCTCTGCCTCAAAGGTGTAGGTGAATTTGTGAAGGACAACTTCACCAATGAGTTTGTCGTGAAGATAAATTCCTAAAGACAGCTCAGTCCTTTCACGCCAGGTCTTTCTGACAAGACTGAGAAAGAAAGCCGCATCAGGAGTGTCTTCCGGACTGCCTTTCCAGTCACTGCGGTAGTCATATCCCCAATATTTGTTTCTTTCGATATCACCAGCAAGCCTGGCATAGTCTTCAGCACTTGAATCTTTTATCCTTCTTAGAACGAGTTCTCCCGATTTGATGACCGGCATTTTTGTCAGATTGGAAAGCGGTTTGTCAATGAAAAGGATATATTTCTTTATCATTCGACATGGATGATATTGCATTTTCGACTTCCTGAGTCCCATGTCGCCGATGTCTTCCTCCCTGTTCACATATAGTATTCCTTCTCTGCCGAAAGTTCTTGCAAATGCTTGGACAGTTGAGGCATATATGCCATCGTATTCCCGCAGTGACTTCTCAATATGTTCTATTATGGTGTCTTTGCATATTTCGCCGACAGCCACTGAAACTATTTTGCCGTCGATTTCGTAATATCCGCAGAATATGTCAAATAGGTCGAAGTCGTTCATGACTTCTCTTGCCTTTTTAAGCTCTTCAATTGCGACCAAGTCTTCCTTGCTGAACTGTGTTTCCTCGAACTCATTGAAAAACTCCATGATACGCGGTTTGTCTTCAGCAGTATATGTTTTGAACTGGGCATTCGGGTATTTTGAACGGAATTTGTTGATGTGATTCCTCTGTCCTGAAAATTTCCTGCCTTTGAAATCCTTGAAGTCATCGATATTATACAGATAATCCTGCCACTGTCGGTCCATATAGATGTGAATACCGTTCTGGTATCGGCTGGTTAGCATTTCCAGTCGCTCTTCCGGAATGTTGATATAGTTCAACTCCAGATTATTTTTCGTACAGAAATCTTCAATTTTCTTAATGGCCGCAAGCTCTTTGGGCTCAGCATTTTTCCAATTCAGCGGTAATGGAAATGAAAAATAAATCCTGCCGTCGTATCTGCATCGCATCAGCAAAGTGTCGTCTTCGATGGCGTATTCTGACGAAATCCATGAGGCGTTCCACATATATTGATATACAGTTGAATAGTTGCTGATACGAAATGGTTGGTTTCTGAAATATTCTTTCAGTTCATAGGCAATATTATCTTTCGTAATTTTTTTCCAAATCATGTCTGCAAATTTACATGAAAAAAGTGAATGTAAACGACCAACAACTATTATCTTTGCAGAAAAAATAACGTTATGAAAATAATAGGCAAAATGACCATTGCACTTGCAATTACAATTACTGGTTGTACAAATCAGAAAATCGAATATCCTGTCACTCAAAAGTGTGACCAGAAGGATGATTATTTCGGAACCATAGTCGAAGACCCTTATCGCTGGCTCGAAAACGATACATCGGCAGAGACCGCTGCATGGGTGAAGGCTGAAAATGAGGTGACATTCAAGTATCTTGACAAAATACCGTTCAGGTCTGAAATAAGGGAACATTTGAAAGAGCAGTGGAACTACCCGAAGGTTTCTTCACCATTTAAGATAAACGGACGCTGGATGCAATACAAAAATTCTGGTTTGCAGAATCAAAGTGTACTATATCTTCTTGAAAATTATGATGATACGGTAGGAACAATTCTGCTTGACCCAAACAAGCTGTCGGATGACGGAACAGTTGCACTTACAGACATTGAGGTCTCAAACGATGGCAAAACATTGATTTACAGCATTGCACGCGGCGGCAGCGACTGGAATGAAATCATGTTCATGGACATCGATTCACGCAAGGGGCTTGAGGACCATCTCAAATGGATAAAGTTCTCAGGCATTGACGCTTACAAGGATGGAATTATCTACAGCCGTTACCCTGAACCTAAAAAGGGTGATGAGCTTACCGCGATGAATGAAAACAGCATGGTTTATTTTCATAAAATCGGAACAGGACAGTCGGAAGATGCCCTCATATATTCTGACCCAGCACATCCAATCAGAATCAACTCCATATCGACTGATGAATC
>JAFYJP010000208.1 GCA_017538085.1 Bacteroidales bacterium
CGTATTATTTAAAAAAATGTATTACTTTTGCAACCGCTTTCAAACAATTGATTGAAACATCTCTTGGGAGTTTAGCTCAGTTGGTTTAGAGCATCTGCCTTACAAGCAGAGGGTCACAAGTTCGACTCTTGTAACTCCCACTAAAAAAGCTGCTTACGCAGCTTTTTTTATGCCCACTTATCTTATCCCTTCAATTTGTTCACATGAAGATACCACCCTGTGACAAGAGTTATCAATAGAAACAGGATGATTAACCACATACTGAATTTAAAAGCTATGGTTAAAACAAGACATATTGTTGATAATGAGGTAAATATGCGCACCAGATTCACCTTCAGCGGATCCTCTTCATGATTACGCTTATTGGTTCTTATATCCGAAAAGCTCTGAAGACACCCGAAAATTAGGACAATCATCCCTAAATAAATGAAATAACTGAAAGGTTTGTATTCTATCAGCAGCTCACAGTTGTCGTCACCAATCTCAGGTATAGTTTCAAATGCAATACTGCCGTTATTATATAAATAAGGTCTCCCATCCCTTACTTTTATCATTCTCGGATTATCACCTTTGTATTTGATGATGGCTGAAACTCTGACTGTACTTCCAATTTTATCCTTTTCCATTTCAATTACCTGAAGTTCAAGACTGTATGGAAGCTGTTTGATACCTGTCTTTTCCGAATAACATATATTATTCTCGACAGATTTATAGAGTTTCATCTGATATGTTCTGTTGAAAAAAAATGACAGTAAGGCAAATATCAATATGGTCAGCAGTCCTGCATGCACACAGATGAAAGATGGTCGTTTCCAGTTCATAGCTTAATTATGGCATTAAGAATTTGACAAATTTGATTCATCAGTCAACAAATCATCGTATATAGGGGCTGTCAGCAGAATATCATTTTCATACAGTTTGATTTTTCCATTAACCGCAAAACAATCATCCTTGCGTTTGACAAGAATCACCTGCTTGTTGTCTGGCACTTTTATGTCTTTCAAAGTGTCACCGTTAGCCAGCATATCCTTTGTGAGAATCAATTCAGAGAACTCGTTGTCAAATTTGTCATCGAGCATGTCAATTTTAATCTGACGGACATCGTCATCAGCGACTTCATCAAGTTTGAGCATTTTGGCTGATTTGGCAATTGTGGAACCTTGAATGAGAAGTGATATCAGGGTGACAATAAACACTATACTGAAAATTTGTTCGGAGCCCGGCACATGATTGACGAAAGGATATGTTGCAAACAATATAGGAGCCGCCCCTCTAAGTCCTACCCACGAAATAAAGGCCTTATCACGCCATTTGTGTTCTTTCAATGTTTTAAAAGGAATACCCAGCAATACAAATACGGCTGCAGGTCTTGCGACAGCCATCATAAATATGCTGATTAACAGTGATATAGGCACCATATACCATACATTTCTGACATCGACTAACAACCCGAGTGAAAGGAACAAGGCCATCTGAAACATCAGTGTCATACTGTCCAAAAACCTTGTGATATCTTTCTTGTTGATTTCCTTATCACTGTCCACTCTTTCTATATTCAGAAATACTCTGTTTTTTGTGAATTTCTTCAGGAACCTGATACAGCCCTTTTCATTACCAAACACCATACCTGCAACATATACGGCAAGATATCCGTTTCCATGAAGCATATTGGTAAGTGAATATGTTAAAAAAATAGCGGCAAGGACGAGCATAGGATATAAAGATTTCAAGGCAGTTTTAACCACAAATTTACTTCTCAATATTTGAATCACCATTAAGCCTATTAAATAACCAATCACACCGCCTAACAAAAACTGCATAATGAACCTGGCAGCAATTCCACCGTATGCAACAACCCCTTGATTAACAACCACACTGGTTAATGTGATAGTCAGCATATATGCAACCGGGTCATTACTACCGCTTTCAAGTTCAAGCATTGGTCGCAAATTATGTTTCAACTTTATGTTATTGCTTTTGAGAATGCTGAAAACCGAAGCAGAATCAGTTGATGACATCGTTGCAGCAAGCAGAAGGGCGATTATGAGCGGAAATTCAATATTGGTAAACTTAAATCCCGAAATCCACCATATAAATACTCCCGTCAATATTGCAGTTAGCAACACACCAAATGTTGACAGAAGAATACCAGGCAGCAGTACCGGCTTGATATCGTTGAACTTTGTTTCCATTCCACCAGTGAAAATGATGACACTCATTGCCATCAGACCAATCATCTGGACAGCTTCTTCCGTCATATATGTAATACCAATCGTCCTGAATCCCATCCCCAACAACAGGAATATCAAAAGTGTCGGTATTCCGAATTTTGAGCCCATATTGGACACCAAAACGCTGAAAATAATTATAACAGAAATTATTATAATGATGGAATCATGTATCATTTCCAAAAAAATCTTTGGTATTGCAAAGATATATATTTTTCGACCAAGTGCCAAAATTAACAGAAAAATCAATATTTTTGCAGAAACAAATATCATCATGCCTAAGACAATCATTGCATCTTTGGCCAAAGAGGCCATAAACAAATTATATGGAACCGACATCGATATCAAACAGCTTTCCATACAACCCACACGTCCTGAAATAGAAGGGGACTTTACCCTTGTCGTGTTCCCTATCACAAAGATTTCCAAAAAAAATCCTGCCGATACCGCTGAGGATATCGGTAAATATATCACAGACAACACTGACATTTTCAGCAAATATGAAGTCATCAAGGGTTTTCTCAACTTCACATTGAAGACGGATTTCTGGGCAGATTTCATAAACAAAAATGCAAAAGACACCTCATACGGCAATGCCAAAGCCCCAACCGGGAAGAAAATATTAATCGAATTTTCATCGCCAAACACCAACAA